>CAZHEG010000239.1:0-2155 GCA_964531435.1 uncultured Oscillospiraceae bacterium
TCGGCGGTGATGATGTAGTCATAGGCAGGAGCCTTGGCCAGCAGCTCCCGGGCGCAGGCCACGGTCAGCTCCTGGTCGCCGAAGATGACGAAGCCGGCAATGTACAGGTGTTCGTTGACGGGGCAGATGGGCAGATGCCGCTGCAGGCCCGCGATAGTCATGGGATAAGTCATGAGCAAAACTCCTTTATTTTAAATCAAATACATTATAGAATTTACGCCCAAAAAAGTCAATACTTTGCCCTAAAATGGCCAGGAAGTTAATAAACAGCAAATAAATAGTAAAGAAATGGTAAATACTTTATTGACTTTGACCGGGCATCATGGTATTATATATTTCAATGAGGGAGTAGCAAGCGCGGTGCGCAGCGTGTCAACATTCCCGGCGAAAGCCTGGCATGCTTTAATTTGTGAGACTCATGGACACCGAAGCGGCTGTGCATGGGCGGATATTATCCCGTGTGCGGTCAAATACGCACCGGGTTTTTTGATTCCCGGAAGATATGATAAGGAGAATAGAATTATGGAAATGTTATGGTCTGTTTTGCTGTTCGCGGTGGGCCTTGTGCTGCTGATCAAGGGCGGCGACTGGTTCGTTGACGGTGCCACCGGCATCGCCAAGCGCTTCAATTTGCCCGACATCGTTGTGGGCGCTACTGTTGTGTCCATCGGCACCACGCTGCCCGAGGTCATGGTCTCTACCACCGGCGCGCTGCAGGGCTCCGGCGCAATGGCTTACGGCAACGCAATTGGCTCCATCATCTGCAATACCGCACTGATTGCTGCCATTTCCATCACCTGCAACCCCGGCCCCGTCAACGTCAAGTCTATGAAGACCCCCGCCATTTTCTTCTTTGCCGCCGCTGCGATCTACTGCGTCGCCGCTTACGCGCTGGGCACCTTCCCCCGTTGGCTGGGCTTCGTGATGCTGGGTGTTTTTGTTGTTTACATGGTCCTGACCGTCCGCAACGGCATGAAGAACCCCGACACCGCTGAGGAAGAAGGGGAAGAAGAGGGCGGCAAGGAAAAGAAGCTGTGGCAGGAGCTGCTGCTGCTGGTGATCGGCGCTGCTGTCATCGCCGTTGGCGCAAACCTGCTGGTGGAGCATGGTCAGATCATCGCGCTGGGTCTGGGCGTGCCCGAGACCGTGGTTGCCCTGCTGTTCGTGGCGCTGGGCACCAGCCTGCCTGAGCTGGTCACCACCATCACCTCCCTGAAGAAGGGCCGCGCCTCTCTGGGCGTGGGCAACGTCATCGGTGCTAACGTGTTCAACCTGGTTCTGGTTTCCGGTGTTGCCGTTTCCCTGGCTCCCTTCGATGTGCCCGTGGAGAACACCCTGCTGGATACCGGCCTGAACCTGAGCCTGGTGCTGGACATCCCCGTGATGCTGGGTGTCATGTCTCTGATGATCTTCCCCGCTTTGGCTACCAAGAAGCTGGGCCGCTGGCAGGGCATCGTGCTGCTGTGCATCTACGCTGCCTTCTGCGTGTGCCAGTTTGTACTGTAATTGAAAACACCGCGGCGGCTGCTACTGCAGCCGCCGCATTTTTTTATATGGATTCGATGGCGGCGGTCAGCGCCTGAACCGTTTTCTCCAGGGGAAGATCCGGCTGACCCTGGCCGGGGAGGTAGGGGACATGAATGAAGCAGACCCGAACCGGGGTGCCGCTGTAACGGTGCAGCAGGGTGTAGAGCACATCGTTGCACACGTAGGTTCCGGCGGTGTTGGAAACCGCCGAGGGGATTTGGCGGTCCCGGATGGCCTGGGCCATTTTCTCCACCGGCAGGGTAGAGAAGTAAGCGGCGGGGCCGTCGGGCATGATCCGCTCGCCGCTGCAAAGACGGCCTTCGTTATCCGCCAGCCGGGCGTCCCGGATGTTGACGGCGATCCGCTCCGGGGTTACCGCGTCCCGTCCTCCGGCCAGACCCACACAGATGATGGCGTCGGCCTTTGCTTCCGCGGCGGCTTGCAGCACCGCTTCCGCGGCCTTGCCGTATACGGTGGGGATGTGGAGCTTGGTCAGGGCGTAGGCACCAACGGTGTCCGGCAGCAGCTTCACCGCCTCCCAGGAGGGGTTGGTATCATGGTTTCCAAAGGGCTCAAAGCCGGTGATGAGCAGGGATTTCATAGGGAGGCTCCTTTCAAATTTCAGTTT
>CAZHEG010000240.1:0-2147 GCA_964531435.1 uncultured Oscillospiraceae bacterium
TCGGGCATTCGCCCTCCTCGCAATGACGTGGATATTTTTGGCGCGGCAGGCGGATCATATCCGCCCCTACATTGACGTATGTTACATCGGCGCGATAGACTCCAATTTATCTTCCTGACAAATCAGGGCGCGTTGTCAAAACGCGCCCATCATTATTTGAAATTACTTGTCCAGATGGACGTTCAGGTGAGGATAGCTGATCTTCACGCCGGCCTGATCAAAGCGGTCCTTGATCTTCTGGTTGATGGCGAAGGTGGTGGTCCAGTAGTCAGCGCTGTTGACCCAGTAGCGCAGCTGATAGTTGATCACGCTCTGGCCATAGCCGGTGAGGACGGCGTAGGGAGCCTCGGGCTCGCTGAGGATCTGGGGCTCGTCGGCGCAGGAAACCAGCGTGTCCAGGACCTGCTGGACGGGCGTATCATAGGAAGCGAAGATTTCGATGGACACACGGCGGGTGCCGGTGACGGAGTAGTTGACGATCTGGGAGGAAACGACGGCGCTGTTGGGGATGGAGACCATCTTGTTGTCGGGGGTCTGCAGCTTGGTGTAGGTCATGCCGATCTCCTTGACGGAGCCCGCCTGGCCCGCGACCTCAACATAGTCGCCGGAGCTGAAGGGATGGGTGTACAGAATGGTGAAGCCGCCCACCAGGTTGCCCAGCATATCCTGCAGAGCCAGGGAAACAGCCAGGCTGACCACGGAGGCCAGTGCCACGATGCCGGTGACGTCGATGCCGATGCTGGATGCCAGGATCAGGCCCAGCAGAATGTACATCACAGTCTTGGCCAGAGTCAGGAGCAGGGTGTGGGCAGCCTTTTCCAGCTTGGATCTTTCCAAAAGGCCGGTGAGGATCTTGTTGACGATGCGGATGACCAGCAGGCCGAGGACGGCGATGATGACGGCCTTCAGCACCAGGGTGGCCAGGGACAGGCCCTGGGAGGCAGCCCATGTGATAATAGTGTCGATCATTGGGTTTATACACTCCTTTTAGGAATTTAGCACCTATATTATATCAGCCGGATGGCGAAAATCAAGGGATTTTAATGGCATCTTAATGAAAGTCCCACTTTCATCTTAATAGAAGGCTTGCTATAATAGGGACAGACAAAGAAGAAAGCGACCCGGGGAGGTAAGAAATATGTATAACATTTTGATTTGCGATGATCAGCCGGATATCGTCAACGCGCTGAAAATATATCTGAAGCCGGAGGGCTACAACCTCTTTACCGCCTATACGGGAAAGCAGGCCCTGCAGATCGTGGAGCGGGAGAGCATCCATCTGGTGCTGCTGGATGTGATGATGCCGGAGATGGACGGCATTACTGCCACGGTGAAGATCCGGGAGATCTCCAACATCCCCATCATTCTGCTGACGGCAAAATCCGAGACCGAGGATATGGTGCTGGGACTGAATGTGGGTGCGGACGATTACATCACCAAGCCCTTTGTTCCGGTGGAGGTTCTGGCCCGGGTCCGCAGCCAGCTGCGCCGCTACTCCATGCTGGGCAGCGCCCCGGCGGAGCGCAGCGACGAGATCACCATCGGGGGCATCACCCTCAATGACGCGGCGAAAACCGTCACCGTGGACGGCGCGCCGGTCAGCCTGACCCCCACCCAGTACAGCATCCTCCGGCTGCTGATGAACAACCCCGGAAAGGTCTATTCCACCAAGGCACTGTATGAAGCTGTCTGGCAGGAGGCAGCCCTGGGCAGCGAAGGCGCCGTCGCCGTCCATATCCGTCACCTGCGGGAAAAAATAGAGATCAATCCCTCTGAGCCCCGCTATATCAAGGTCATCTGGGGCCAGGGGTACAAAATGGAGGGCTGAAGATGGGAAACAATATCGTTTTCAAATTTCTGGCCTTTCTTCTGGCATCAGTGCTGCTGTTGGCAGTGGTGGCCAGTGCGGCGGGAATCGCCGTGCTGATCTCCATGGACCTGTACAGCAGCACCGTAGAGGAGGCCTACGACCTGCAAACCTACGGCCAGCGGTATACCCTGGCGGTAAACCTGCTGCACCGCTACGCTTCATTGGAGCTGGGCGGGCTGCCGGAGGAATATCTGAATGAGTATTACGGCACGGACTGGCAGTATGAGACCTTCCCCCAGGGGAGCTACTTCTACTCCGTGTATGACGACACGGGAAA
>CAZHEG010000241.1:0-2141 GCA_964531435.1 uncultured Oscillospiraceae bacterium
GGCCGCCGATGGCGGCGGACAGGTAGCACTGGCCGGAATAGCACATACACAGGGCACCGTGACCGAACACCTCGATCTCAATGGGGCTGTTCTGGCAGATGAACTGGATGTCGCTGCGGTCCAGCTCCCGGCTCAGCACCACCCGGGACATGCCCAACGCCGCGCAGAACAGCACGCCGGACAGGGAATGAACCGTCATCTGGGTAGAGCCGTGGATGGGGATTCCGGGGGCGATCTGGCGGCAAAGCTGCACCACGCCCAGATCCTGGACTATGAAGGCGTCCACACCGGCGTTGGCCGCCATGCGAATCAGGACGCAGCAATCGCTGACCTCCCGGTCGGAGATCAGTGTATTAAGGGTCAGATGCACCTGAACGCCCCGGACATGGCAGTACTTGACGGCTTCGCTCAGCATCTGGACAGTGAAATTTTTAGCGCCCTGACGGGCATTGAACATACCGCATCCCAGGTACACCGCATCGGCGCCGTTCTGAACGGCGGCACGCAGCGCTTCCATGGATCCGGCGGGAGCCAAGAGTTCCAGCATAGCATTTCTCTCCATTATGGTATACTTATAAGCATTATACCACAATGCCGCCTTAAGTTCCAGTGGATGCGGTGAGATTTTCAAAAAAATTAATAGTGTCCTCCCCTCCGCCTGAATCTGGACTTTTTCCCCGAAATATGCTTTAATATAGTATATCACGCCACCGGAGGGGTACCATGAAACGACTGAACCGGATCACTGAGCGCGCCTTTCTGAAGATATTCTTTCTGATTTTCAGCTGCAGCTTCCTGCTGGCAGCCTTCCTGATGCCGGACCGGGCAGAGATGCTGCCAGGTCTTGTGCGGATCATCAGCAGCCCCACGCTGGCCTCCACCAGCTTTTTCTCCATCGGCGGCCTGTCCGCCACCTTCCTGAACATGGGCCTGGTGGGCCTGATCTGCACCGGGCTTTACTGCATCCCGGGAAAGAAGGCCAATCACGCCGCGGTGCTGGTGACTGTGCTCACCACCGGCTTCGGCTCCTGGGGCATCCACATCGTCAATATGTGGCCCACCATCCTGGGCGTGGTGCTCCACTGCCTGGTGCGGAAGAAGAAGCTGGGTGACAACACCAACGCCATGCTCTTCACCACCGGCCTTGCCCCCTTTATCTCGGAGCTGCTGGTGCGCTATCCCAATGCCGAGGTGGTGGGCTTCACCCCCATGGGCATTATTCTGGCGCTGGCCATCGGCATCACCGTGGGTTTCTTCGTGCCGGAGGGTCTGGACCATTCCGCCATCGTCCACAAGGGCTACGACCTCTACTCCGCCGCCCTGCCGGTGGGTATGCTCGCTTTCTTGATGCAGGGCACATTGTATAAGGCCATGGGCGTAGAGCTCCCGGAGGCGGTATCCGACCTGACGGTGGTGTACCCCCAGGAGGTAAATACCTTCTGCATCCTCCTCTTCAGCCTGTTCGTGGTGATGGCGCTGCTGATGGGCTGCCGGCCCAGGGATTACTGGCAGCTGATGAAGGATCCGGACCAGGTATCCAATTTCTCCGCTACTTACGGCAATGCCGTCTTTCTGATGAATGTGGGCCTGTACGGCCTGTTCATCCTGGCCTATTACAATGTTATCGGCGCACCCTTCAACGGCGTCACCTTCGGCGTGGTATTCTGCATGCTGGCCACCTGCAACGCCGGCTCCCACCCGGGCAACATCTGGCCCATCCCCCTGGGCTACGGCCTCGCCAGCAAGCTGTTTCAGCTCCTGACACCCCTCACCGGCGGAGAATTCACCCAGTATCTCAATTCCCAGGCCATCGTGGTGGGCCTGTGCTACGCCAACGGTCTGAGCCCCATTTCCGACAAATACGGCTGGCGCTACGGCATGCTGGCGGCTATGTTCCACTACTGCATGGTCACCACCCTGCCCCAGCTCCACGGCGGAATGTGCCTGTATAACGGCGGCTTCACCGCGGCGCTGGTGTGCCTGCTGATGGTGCCCAGTCTGGAGTGCCACTTCCATACCAAAAAAGAGCGCCGCGCCGCCCGAAGGGAACGCCGCGCCGCCCGAAGAGCGGGCTTAAAAAGCCAATAAATTGGAGTTTATCGCGCTGTTGTAATTTTCCAAAGGGCTGTCATCCCGAGCGA
>CAZHEG010000242.1:0-2140 GCA_964531435.1 uncultured Oscillospiraceae bacterium
GTTTGCGAACTGGGGCACCCCCCTCATAAATGCGGGGGGCGAGGGTTCGGTGCGTTATCCAACTGCCCGCTAAACTCCAATTCATCTTTCCAACGAATAAGGGTGCGTTTTGCAACGCACCCTTTCTTCTTGCCTTATTTATTTTCCAGCAGGCATACCGCGTGGCAGGAGATGCCCTCCATATTGCCGGTAAAGCCCAAGCCTTCCTCCGTGGTGGCCTTGACATTCACCTGGCTAATATCAATATCCAGCTTGGACGCAATGTTTTCCGCCATCTTGGGGATGTATGCTTTCAGCTTCGGTGCCTGGGCAATGACGGTAACGTCAATATTGCCCACCTTGTACCCCGCCTCCGCCAGCTTCTGGGCCACGCATCCCAGCAGCTCCATGGAGGAGATTCCCTTATAGCGGGGGTCCGTATCCGGAAAATGGTAGCCAATATCCCGCAGCGCCGCCGCGCCCAGCAGCGCGTCCATCACCGCATGGAGCAGCACATCCGCGTCACTGTGGCCCAGAAGACCCACCCGGAAGGGGATCTTCACACCGCCAATGATCAGTTCCCGGTCCTCGGCAAACCGGTGTACATCATAACCGTGTCCAATTCTCATGCTTCATCCTCCAAAAACAGCTCCGCGATCTTCAGATCCAGCGGTGTGGTGACCTTGATATTCCGCTCGTCGCCCTCCACGATCCGCACGGTCATTCCCAGCCGCTCCACGGCGGAGCAGTCATCGGTCACCGCCGCGCCATCCTCCCGGGCCTTTTTCAGCGCGCCCTTCAAAAGATCCGCGTCAAATACCTGGGGCGTCTGGACAGAGCGCAGGGTGCTGCGGTCCGGGGTCGCGGTGACGATTCCGCCTGTGACGGTTTTCACCGTATCCTTTACAGGCACTGCCGGGGCCGCCGCGCCATAGGAATTTGCGGCACGGACCACCCGGTCGATCACCTGCCAGGAAATGAGGGGACGTGCACCGTCATGTACCGCCGCCAGCTGGATGCCGTCGGACAGGGCACCAAGGCCCCGCTCCACAGATTCCTGACGGCTGTCACCGCCGGCCACCACCATGCGCACCTTGGAAAAATCATGGCACAGGTCGGTAATGGGCACGATCAGATCCGGGCGGGTAACGATGACGATCTCCCCAATAGGATCGCACTCCTGAAAGGTACGCACTGTGCGGACGATCATCGGCTCCCCTTTCAGCGGGGCCATGACCTTATCGATGCCGCCCATGCGGGACGCGCTTCCCGCAGCCACGATCACCGCGCCGCAGGGACGCAGCTTCAATGCCCGCCGGGCAATTCTTGTGTACTTGGAAATATCCATGCTTTACAGCTCCATAATGATTTTTTTGAAAAATTCTCCCCGGACCATAAAGTTCTTAAACTGGTCAAAGGCTGCGCTGGCAGGGCTCATGAGCACCACATCCCCCGCCTGGGCGGCAGCAGCCGCGGCACGGACGGCGGACTCAAAATCACCGCAGTCCTGAATTTCCGGCTTCTCCCCGGGGCAATTCTCAACAGCCGCCCGGATCTGACTGCCGGTGGCGCCGCCGAGGAACAGCTTCTTTACATGCAGGCAGATCTCCGGGCCCAGCACATCGTAGGGGATATGCTTGTCATAGCCGCCGGCGATGAGAATCACCTTCTCCGGGAAGCTGCGCAGGCCCGCAATGGTCCGGCTGGGACTGGAGGCAATGGAGTCATTGTAATACCGCACGCCGTCCTTGATCCGCACCAGCTCGATGCGGTGCTCCACACCGCCAAAGGTTTTCGCCACCTGAACCACGGTATCGTCCCGCACCAGGCCCTCCACCGCGGCGATGGCGGTCATATAATTCTCCACATTATGCTCGCCGGGCAGCAGAATATCCTCTTTTTTCAGGACCTTCTCGCCGTCCCGGGTGATCCAGCCGTCCTCCAGGCGTACATGGGCAGCCTTTCCCTGGCGGGAGAAGGCCTTCGTGATTCCGTTGCCCACAAAGGGGGCGGTAATGGCATTATCGGCATTGATGACCAGGATATCCTCTTCCTTCTGGAAGCGGAAGATATTCTTCTTGGCATCCACGTATTCATCCATGTCCTTGTGGACATCCAGGTGGTTGGGGGCCAGGTTGGTCACCACTGCCACATGGGGGCT
>CAZHEG010000243.1:0-2131 GCA_964531435.1 uncultured Oscillospiraceae bacterium
GGCGGTGCTTTTTTTATACGTTTGTCAGAATGCCGATGAGCATCTGGACGCACTTTTCCATATCCTCCACGGGAATATACTCAAAGCGGCCATGGTAGTTTTCTCCGCCGGTGCACAGGTTGGGGCAAGGCAGGCCCTCATAGCTGAGCCGCGCGCCGTCGGTGCCGCCGCGGATGGGAACCTCCACGGGATCCATTCCGGCCGCCCGCATGGCGTCCTTGGCCTTCTCCACAATGTGCATCACCGGCTCGATGCACTTTTTCATGTTGAAATAGCTGTCTTTGATGGTCAGCACGCAGGTGCCCTCGCCGTATTTGGCGTTGATAAAGTCAGCGGCGGCCCTCATGACTGCCTTCTTCTGCCGGAACTTCTCCATGTCATGGTCACGGATGATATACCGCAGGACGGACTTTTCCACCTCGCCCTCCATGTCGGTCAGGTGAATAAAGCCCTCATAGCCTTCCGTATGCTCCGGCTTCTGCGCCCGGGGCAGCAGGGACTGGTACTCCATGGCGATATACTGGGAATTGACCATCTTATCCTTCGCAGAGCCGGGATGGATGTTCAGGCCATTGAACTCCACCTTTGCTCCGGCGGCGTTGAAATTTTCGTATTCGATCTCGCCGATGGCGCCGCCGTCAGCGGTGTAGGCATAGTCCGCGCCGAAGCCGGCAACATCAAACCGATCCGCACCCCGGCCGATCTCCTCGTCAGGGGTAAAGCCGATCTTCAACGTGGCATGGCTCCTCCGGGCCGTCATCAGAAATTCCGCGCAGGCCATGATCTCCGCCACGCCGGCCTTGTCGTCCGCGCCCAGCAGCGTGGTGCCGTCGGTGACGATCAGGTGCTTGCCGATGTGGTTTCCCAGGGTGGGATAATCCGCCTGCCGCAGATAGATGCCCTTTTCTTCATTCAGGCATACGTCGCCGCCCTTGTACTCCACGATCTTCGCCTTCACCCCGGCGCCGGAGCAATCGGGTGCAGTGTCCATGTGGGCGATCAGGCCGATGGTGGGCAGCCGGGGATCTCCGGGCACCGTGCCGTATACATAGCCATGCTCATCCATGTAGGCATCCTGGATGCCGATCTCCTTCATCTCCTCCACCAGGGCAGCGCCCAGCAGCCGCTGCTTGTCGGTGGAGGGGCAGGTTTCGGAGAACTCGTCGGATTGGGTGTCAAAGGACACATATTTCAAAAACCGTTCCGTTACACTTTTCATTTTACTCTCCTTTTCATTGTAAGTTGTAGTTTAGCGACCACTTATAAATGAACATCGTAGGGGCGGATATCATCCGCCCACCATTTTGCATTGCCATGCAAAACCTTCTCCCCGGGGAGAAGCTTTTTTGTGCCGCCATACGGGATTGCCACGGCGGCAAAGGCCGCCTCGCAATGACGTGGTATTTTTGGGGGCGCGGTTGGCGGAACATATCCGCCCCTACATTGTTGTATGCCACATCGGTGCGCTAAACTCCAGCTTATCTATCCAACAGCTGAAAAAGAGCCGCCGCGTGACGCGGCGGCTCTGCGCACTGTGAAATTACTTAACCAGCTCGGCGGTGTCCTGAGCGATCATCAGCTCTTCGTTGGTGGGGATGACCCAAACCTGGACCTTGGAGTCGGCAGTGGAGATGCAGTTCTCGCAGCCGCGGATGGCGTTCTTCTCGGCATCGATCTTCACGCCCAGGTAGCCCAGATACTCGCAGACAGCGGCGCGGGTAGCGGCATCGTTCTCGCCGACACCGGCGGTGAAGGTCAGAACATCCAGGCCGTTCAGCGCGGCAGCGTAAGCGCCCACATACTTGGCGACCTCGTAAGCGAACTTATCAAGAGCCAGAGCGCAGTCCTCATTGCCGTTCTTGGCGCCGTCGGCCAGGTCACGGAAGTCGGAGGAAACGCCGGAAATACCCAGAACGCCGGACTTCTTATTCAGCACGTTCAGGCACTCATCCACGCTCATGCCGTAGGTGTTGCACAGGAACTGGACAACGCCTGCGTCGATATCGCCGCAGCGGGTGCCCATGGGAACACCGGCCAGAGGAGTCAGGCCCATGGTGGTATCCTGGCACTTGCCGTCCTTGATGGCAGCCATGGAGGAGCCGTTGCCCAGATGGCAGTTGACCATCTTCAC
>CAZHEG010000244.1:0-2128 GCA_964531435.1 uncultured Oscillospiraceae bacterium
GAGCCGAGGGATCTTGGCACCGATTTTACCGCAAATATAAACCAAATGCGTAGATCCCTCCACGCGGCTTCGCCTTGGTCGGGATGACGTGCGTGTTTTTGGCCCGTGCGGCAGGCGGATGATATCCGCCCCTACATTGTTGCAAATATCCAAAAACGCTGTCATCCCGAGCGACCGAATGGGAGCCGAGGGATCTTGGCACCGATTTTACCGCAAATATAAACCAAATGCGTAGATCCCTCCACGCGGCTTCGCCTTGGTCGGGATGACGTGCGTGTTTTTGGCCCGTGCGGCAGGCGGATGATATCCGCCCCTACATTGTTGCAAATATCCAAAAACGCTGTCATCCCGAGCGACCGAATGGGAGCCGAGGGATCTTGGCACCGATTTTACCGCAAATGTAAGCCAAATGCGTAGATCCCTCCACGCGGCTTCGCCTTGGTCGGGATGACGTGCGTGTTTTTGGCCCGTGCGGCAGGCGGATGATATCCGCCCCTACATTGTTATCTTTTCCAAAAAAAGAGGGGCGCGTTTTGCAACGCGCCCTACGGTATTTGATCACAGTCTTTGGGATTATTCGTAATCCTTCCTGCGGAAGCCCTTCCGGTCGAAAACCACCATAACAACAATGTTGATGGCCAGACAGGCCGCCACCGTCAGCACCGCCTCCCAGACGATGCACCTGATGGCAGAGGTCGCCATATCCATGGCATCCATGCCCCGGTAGCCATTGCAGATCAGAGCCATCACCAGGGTCAGGATCAGACCCAGGGGTGTCAGCACGCAGCCCGCCAGCCGGTGGGTGAACTGCCAGGCGTCCAGGCTGGCCATGCTCCACCAGAAGCGGTAGCCCAGGCCGTAATTGGCCTCCTTGGGGGGCGCAACCAGATACAGCAGACCGAAAAACAGCAGCAGCAGGGGACCGGCCATGACGCAGATGCGCAGAATGGTCTCCACCCAGCCCAGCATAGAGCTGATGTCCGGCAGGAAATTGGCCAGATCAAAGCCCTCAAATATTGACTTCAAGGACTCGATATCCATAGCTTAACTCCTGATTCTTTCAATTTCGGCAACAAAGCTGCCAACATCCTGGAAACGGCGGTAGACGGAAGCGAAGCGGATGTAGGCCACCTCGTCCAGCGGCTTGATGCGCTCCATGACCATTTCGCCGATCTTGTCGGTGCTGACCTCCCGCTCCAGGGTGTTCTGGATGGTCTGCTCGATCTCGGTGGTGATGCGCTCCAGCTGGGCCACCTCCACCCGGCGCTTGTCAAAGGCGCGGACCATGGAGTTGAGGATCTTGTTGCGGTCGAAGCTCTGGCGGGTGCCGTCCCGCTTCACAACGATGATGGGCAGGCTCTCCACGATCTCGTAGGTGGTGAACCGGCGTTGGCAGGCAAGGCACTCCCGGCGGCGGCGAATGCTGTCGCCGTCATCAGAGCGGCGGGAATCCACGACCTTGCTTTCCTGGTCGCCGCAAAACGGACACTTCATGCTCAGGCACTCCCTTTCCATATTATTGTATGATTATACCAGAATCATTCCCTTAAGTAAAGTCTTTTTTTCCTTGCCTTTGGGAATGATCTGGGGTAGAATAGGGAAAATGAAATTTCCACCGGGAGGACCGTTATGCAAACCTATCTGCTGTATGTGATCTGGGCCGTGCTGTATGTGCTGTGCGCGGCGCTGGGCTTTCTGCCGTCGCCGGAGGGAGCGGTGTATGGGCTGTGCGTCTTTGCCAGTGTGCTGTTTTTCCTGCCCCCGGGACTGGTGCTGTACCGGGCGAAGCAAACCGGGGACCGGAGGGAGCCCAAGCGGATCCGGGCCATCGCCCTGATCATGCTGGTCGTCAGCTGTGTGATGATCATTCTGAACATTCTCTCCGTCATTGCCAGCGAGCTGACGGGCCGGGTGCTTTACAGCCTGATGGTGGTGCTGACGGCGCCCATGGTGGCAGGCCAGTGGTGGATCATCGGCCTGTTCGGCTGGGCCTGCCTGCTGGTGGTCAGCATCAAGCAGCTGCGGGACAAGGCCAGCCCCTCAAAAAAGGGATAAATTGGAGTTTAGCGTGCAGTTGGATAACGCACCGAACCCTTGCCCCCCGCATTTATGAGGGGGGTGCCCCAGT
>CAZHEG010000245.1:0-2127 GCA_964531435.1 uncultured Oscillospiraceae bacterium
ATACGGGATTGCCACGGCCCTAAAGGGCCTCGCAATGACGTGGATATTTTTGGCGGGGCAAGGGTTCGGTGCGGGCCGACGGTCAGCGGCGGGATTTGGCTCCCGGATCCCGCATCGCCCGGTACTGCCGGGGAGAAATGCCGAACTCCTGCCGGAAGGCCCGGTAGAAAGCGGAATAATCGGAAAATCCGGCGCTGGCGCTGACGGCTTCCAGGGGGTGGCCCTCCTCGATGAGGGTCTTTGCGGCGATGAGCCGCCGCTGGGTCACATAGCGGTAAAGGCTGACGCCCATCTTCTCCTTGAACAGGTGGCTGACAGTGCTGCCGCTGACATAAAAATGCCGGGCGATATCCCCGATGTTGATGGGGCCGGTGTAATGACCTTCAATGTAGGAGGCGATCCGGTCCAGAAGCTCCGGCTGTTCCGCCTCCATGGCGGGGGCAGAGCATTCCACAACGGCCCGGCCGATCTGGGTCAGCAGGATGATGGCATTGCCCACCACCGCGGCTTCCCAGCCCTCCTTCCGGTGCTCCGCCTCCCAGACACCGGCGCGGAACAGCTCCGCCACCCCTTCCCACCGGGTCCCGGCGGTACGCAGCACGCCGGGATAGTCCCGGCCCCGGGGATTCGGGAACAATTGGATGTAGCTGCGAACAAATTCCGGGCTGAGCCACAGCACATACCGCTCGTAGGGCCCATCCATATCCTCCGGGAGCAGGGGGCGGTGGCTGACGCCGGGCGGAATGAACACGATATCCCCCCGCTGGAGCCGGTAGCGCTCCGTTCCCACCAAATACTCCGCGCCGCAGCTGGTGCGGCAGTACAGCAGCTCGTAAAAGGTGTGGCTGTGCAGCTGCACCTGGGTATTGGAATTGCTGAAGTCCCGGTGGGTATCCACAAGGCGGGAGGACATCTCCAGCTCCTGGTACAGATTGGCCGGGTCGTACCCCATCTCCTGCAGAATCTGTTGGATCTGCCGGGGATCAGCCCCGGTTCCGTCGCCGGACAGCCGGGCCGCAAGCTGACGCAAGTCGGTCAATTTCACAAATAATCCCCCTTTGTTTGCCTGTCTTTTGTGAGATTATATCACCTTTTTGCAGGATTTGCAATCTTTATTGCAAATATCGCAATTTACTTTGCGTTCACAAATTGGTAATATATAGTTGGCAAATCGGGAATACCCGAATATGAAATCAAAGGAGAAATGAAAATGGCTAACAAAGTAAAGGCTCCCAAGTCCGGCCTGACCTTCAAGCACAAGCTTGGCTACGGTCTGGGCGACGCCGGCGGCTGCATGACCTTCGCCATCATGGGCAGTACCTTCTCCCTGTACATGACCGATGCACTGGGTCTGAATACTGCGCTGATCGCTGGTCTGCTGCTGATCTGGAACGTTTGGGACTTCATCAATGACCCCCTGATGGGCGCTCTGATGGACAAGGCATTCGCCAAGAAGCAGAACAAGAGAGGCAAGTTCCGCCCCTGGCTGCTGCGCAGCGCCCCCATGATCTGTGTGGCATTTATTGCCCTGTGGTCCGTGCCCGCCCTGTTTGACGGCATCGCCACCGTGGCTATGCTGTTCGTGCTGAAGCTCCTGTACGAAGGCAGCTACACCATGTTCAACATCCCCATGGGCTCCATGCTGTCCGCTATGGCTGATACGGATCAGGAGCGCGCTTCCCTGTCCTCCGCCCGTGGCTTTGGCAGCGCCATCGGCAATATGATCCCCGTGATTCTGATGCCCCTGGTCATCGACCATTTCGGCAAGAACAGTCCCACCGGCTATGCCATCGGCGCCACCGTCTGTGCCGTGATCGGCCTGGTGATGTGCCTGGGCCACTACGCTCTGACCGAGGAGCGCAACCTGGTGGAATCCGCACCCGATGAAGCACAGAACATCAAGATGACCGATATTCTGCACGTGTTCAAGGTCAACCGTCCCTTCCTGGCTCTGTGTGTCCACGGCCTGTGCATCTGCACCATGCAGTATGTTTCCAACACCCTGTCCAACTATATGTACTCCGAGGTCTACGGCGACCTGACCCTGGTCAGCTACGGCTCCATCCTGTCCATGCCTCTGATGTTCGCCACCCTGTTCTTCGGCCCCAAGCTGGCTAAGAAGTTCGG
>CAZHEG010000246.1:0-2119 GCA_964531435.1 uncultured Oscillospiraceae bacterium
GCCAACATCACCGGCATCGGCATCCTGCGCAAGGAGGGCTACACCGTCCAGAACTCCGACTTCTTCAAGATCGGCATCCCCTTCACCCTGGCTGCCATCATCCCCGCTTACGTATTCCTGTGGATCTTCTTCGGCGTGTAATGCTTCCATAACTTCATTCCCCTGGGTCAGGCTTCCGGACAGCGCGTTCCGGGGCCGGCCCAGGGGAATTTTTTACCCTTGCTTTATGGAATCGGATGTGCTATACTTCCTTTACAAATCAATAGCGCTTATATATATTCATGATCGGATGAATGTTTCTACGAACTACCGTAATAGTTTGCTATAAGCCCATCAGGGTGCAGGCAGCTAGTGCGGTTTTTTTGCGCCCGGAATTGGAGGCAAATATGGATAAAAAACAAGAGATCCAAATGCTGGGTGAGGAAAAGATCCCGAAGCTGCTGCTGAAGTTTTCCATCCCCTGCGTCATGGGTCTGCTGATCGGCGCCCTGTACAACATCATCGACCAGATCTTCATCGGCAACAGCGAGCTGGGATATCTGGGCAACGCCGCCACCGGCGTATCCTTCCCCATCATCTGCATCGCCAACGCCTTCGCCTGGTGCATCGGCGACGGCGCGGCGTCCTACCTGAGCATCTGCTCCGGCCGGAAGGACGGGGAGCTGGCCCACAAATGCGTGGGCACCGGCATTACGGTGAGCACCCTCATCAGCCTGGTGCTGGCGGCTGTGTGCCTTGGCTTCGCGGAGCCGCTGATGCGGCTGTTCGGCGCATCGGACCAGACCATAGACATGGCGGTGGAATATTTCCGCATCATCGCCGCCCTGTTCCCCTGCTATCTGCTGACCAACGTGATGAACAGCATGATCCGGGCCGACGGCAGCCCCACCTACGCCATGATCGCCATGCTGACCGGCGCGGTGCTGAACCTGATCCTGGACCCGGTGTTCATTTACGTTTGCAAATGGGGCATCGCAGGCGCGGCCTGGGCCACCGCCATCGGTCAGGCGGCCTCCTTCTTGCTGTGCGCGGTTTATTTCTTCCGGCCCAAGTGCTTCCGCCTGTCGGCCCGCAGCTTCCTGCCGGACCGGAGGGTCCTGAAGGATGTGGTCACCCTGGGCTCCGCCACCTTTGTGACCCAGATCTCCATCGTGGTCATGGCCCTGGTGTGCAATATGACCCTGGCCCATTACGGCAGTCTTTCCCGGTACGGGCAGGACATCCCTATCTCCGTGTTCAGCATCCAGACCAAGGTTTACACCGTGGTGGGCAATATCGTCACCGGCATCGTGCTGGGCGGTCAGCCCATTTTCGGCTATAACTACGGCGCGGGAAAGCTGGACCGGGTGCGCCAGACCTACCGCATCGTGCTGATCTCCTCTCTGGCGGTGGGGCTGATCTCCACCCTGATCTTCCAGCTTTGGCCGGAGCTGGTGATCAACCTCTTTGGTGCCGGCGATGAGCTGTATATGGAATTCGCCAAAAAGACCTTCCGCATCTATTTGTCCCTGGTCACCGTCACCGGCCTGACCAAGATGACCACGGTTTTCTTCCAGTCCATCGGAAAATCCGTTCAGGCGGTGGTGACCTCCCTGGTTCGGGACATTCTCTGCTTCACCCCCCTGGCGATCCTCCTGTCCGCCGCAATGGAGCGGGCTCAGCCCGGCTCCGGCATCAACGGCATCCTGTATGCCGCGCCTATTTCCGACGCGGTAGCCGCCGTGGTGATCCTGTGCCTGACGGTCTGCTTCTTCCGCAGGCTGCCCAAGGATAATTCCAAGTAAATATCACGAAGGGCGCGTCCAACCGGACGCGCCCTTCTGTTTTTTGGGTAGATGAATTGGAGTTTATCGCGCCGATATGGCACACAGCAATGTAGGGGCGGATATTATCCGCCTGCCGCGCCAAAAATATCCACGTCATTGCGAGGAGGGCGAATGCCCGACGTGGCAATCTCCTGGCACCATCTGTCCCACCGCACAGCACCTCCGGCGTTGTACCGGGAGATTGCCACGGCCCTGACGGGCCTCGCAATGACAGAGGGGGACGATGGCTGGGTGCGCCGCCATACGGGATTGCCACGTCGCCGCCCTTTGGGGCGGCTCCTCGCAATGACGTG
>CAZHEG010000247.1:0-2103 GCA_964531435.1 uncultured Oscillospiraceae bacterium
ATTCCCAGGTGGTCATGCTGGGCAAGCTGGGCCTGGTCTGCTGGCTGGCTACCCTCTGCGCCAAGATTCCTGTCCCTGTCATCGGCAGCATCAGCGGCCTGGTCTGGGGCCTGATCCTGGGTATCATCTTCACTGCCATTGGTTTCCTGGATGAGAACATCCTCACCAAGGCCAATTCCTACGGCATCGTTATGTTCGCCCTGCTGATGTACATGTTCAACGGCCTGAAGGACTGCACCCCCGAAATGCTGGGCAACATTCTGTTCCCCATGGTGGCGCTGATCGTGGTGGGCGTTGTGGGCATGGCTGTTGTAGTCCTGATCGTCGCGAAGGTCATGAAGCTGTCCTTCCCCATGGCCATGGCCACCGCGCTGACCAGCCTTTACGGCTTCCCGGCCAACGCCATCATCACCGAGACCACCTGCAATAACCTGACCGACGATCCCGCCGAGAAGGAGTACCTGATGGGCCAGATGTTCGCGCCGATGATCGTCGGCGGCTTCACCACCGTCACCATTACCTCCGTCATCATCGCGGGCATCTTCGTCACGCTGCTGTAAGGGGAGGGGAAGATGGATATTCACGCCATTGCCAAAACCTACAATGAATACCTGATCGAACAGCGCCGCTGGTTCCATATCCACCCCGAGATCGCGGAGAAGGAATTTGAAACCAGCGCCCATATCAAAGAGGAGCTGACCAAGTACGGCATTTCCTGGCGGGAATGCGGCCTGCAGACCGGCATCCTCGCCACCGTCACCGGCGCGAAGCCCGGCAAGACCATCCTGCTCCGGGGCGATATGGACGCTCTGCCCGTTCCGGAGAATACCGGCCTGCCCTATGCCAGCCGGAACCCCGGCTACAGCCATGCCTGCGGTCATGACTGCCATACCGCCTGCCTGCTGACTGCCGCCCGGATCCTTCACGACCATCGGGACAGCCTCTGCGGCACTGTGAAGCTGGCCTTCCAGCCTGCGGAGGAGATCGGCACCGGAGCTCCCGGCATGATCCGTGATGGCGCGCTGGAGGGTGTGGACAGCGCCTTTGCCATCCACATCTGGTCCACCGTGCACTCCGGCAAGGTGTGCCTGATTCCCGGCCCCCAGCTGGCGGCTGTGGACAAATTCACCGTCACCATCGAGGGTAAGGGCGGCCACGCCTCCGCGCCCCACGAGTGCATTGACCCTGTGGTCTGCCTGGGGGCCATGATCGGCAATCTGCAGAGCGTGGTCAGCCGGGAATGCAATCCTATGGACGATACGGTGCTGACCATTGGCAAGGTAGCCTCCGGCACCCTCTGGAATGTGGTCCCGGGCACTGCCTATATGGAGGGAACGACCCGCTACTTCACCCGCCAGCAGTACAAGGCTCTTCCGGAAATGGTGGAGCGGGTGGTGAAATACACCGCCGCCACCTACCGCTGCAAGGCGGATCTGACCTACACCCGGATGATTCCTCCCACCATCAACGATGAGGGCTTCGTGAAAAACGCCCGGGTCTCCGCGGCGAAGGTATTTCAGTCTGAAAACGTCACCTCCATCGGCCCCATTGCTACCGGCGAGGATTTTGGCATATTCCTGGAGCAGGTCCCCGGCGCCATTGCCCTGGTGGGCGTGGGAAATGAGGCCTGCGGGGCGGTGTGGCCCCAGCACTCCGACCGCTACACCGTGGACGAGGATGCCCTGATCGGCAGTGTCATGCTGTACGTTCAGGTGGCCATGGACCACAACCAATTGTAAAATTTGCACATTTTTTCGTGGTGTTTTTCTCACCCGGATTGATGGAAGTTGCTTGAATTGACGCAAAAAATATGTTAATCTTTATTGTAGGCTGTAAGGCCTCTAAAGAAAATTTGGAGGGTATGACAAATGTATCTGGACGATTATAAACGCTGGCTGGCTGCGGACCTCGAGGATCCCGCTCTGACCGAGGAGCTCAAGAAGATCGAAGGCGACGACGAGCAGATCAAGGACCGCTTCGCTGTTGCGCTGAAGTTCGGCACCGCCGGCCTGCGCGGTGTGCTGGGCGCCGGCTCCAACCGTATGAATATCTACGTTGTCCGTCAGGCTACTCAGGGCCTGGCAAACTGGGTCAAGACCCAGG
>CAZHEG010000248.1:0-2098 GCA_964531435.1 uncultured Oscillospiraceae bacterium
AAACGCAGAAGGGGCGCGTTTTGCAACGCGCCCTTCGTTATTGAATGTGGATCAGCCAAAAGTGGGGGAGAATTCCTCCTCCAGGGCTGCGCCGTAGGTCAGGTGTGCATGCAGCTGCTGCAGATAAATGGGGAAGCGCTCCATGGCCTCCTGGTAGCATTCCAGGAGCTGGGGCGTCAGGTGGGAACAGGCGCTGTCCGGGGTCTGGCTCAGGAGCATGCCGCTCAGCTGGTCGCCTACAACATGGAGCCCTGCCTCCAGAAGCTTGCGCTGGGGCCCCTCCGGGGTGACGCACAGCCGGTGCACCAGTGCCGTGGAACGGAGGGCCTGCTTCACCGTCTTGCCGCTGGCGGGCGGGAAGAACTTCGCCATGGTCTCACATTCACCGTCGGTCAGCTTCAGGTGGGCCGTCAGCTTGCCGCCGTCGGGGGGCAGCTTGCCGTCCAGCTCCATCAGGCAGCGGTCAAATTCCGTTTCCAGCCGGAGGGTGGTGACGCCGTTTTCCTGGGCCAATTGCTGGATCAGGGGATGGAGGGTGGAGTCCAGAACATAGTGGCACAGCAGGCCGTACAGCGCCGCGGTGGCAGCCTCGCTGCGCTCCAGCCGGATGGCACGGCAGACCCGGGTGAAGAATGCCTTTCCGGTTTGCTCGTGGTACTTGATGGCCAGAGTCGCCGTATCCTTTTTGGAAACCGGCTTGTAGAAATAGAAGATGTCCGGTCCGTGCAGGCCCACATCATACAGCCGCCGGAACCTCTGAATCGACCGCCGGATGTCCGCGGGAAGCCCCTGCAGGATCGCTGCGCCGAAGCGGTAATGGGCGTATACCGATGGCATATGATCACCTCCTGTTTTTTATTACCATACCAAATTATGGGAGAAATGTCAATGCGCCAATGGGTTAAGTTTTTGTTTCTGTGCCCATTGAAACAGGAGGTTAAATCTGTTATGATATAGAAAAAGAAAGAGCAGGGGTGAAACGCCGTGAAGACAGAAAATGACTATATTGCCGTGTTCGATTCCGGCGTGGGCGGCGTCAGCGTGCTGCGCCAGCTGCGGCGGCATCTGCCCCGGGAGCGTTTTTTGTACTACGGTGACTGTGCCAATGCCCCCTACGGCAGCCGCACCACTGCCGAGGTTCGGGAGCTGACCTTCGCCGCGGTGGAGAAAATGCTCCGCATGCTTCCCCTGAAAGCGCTGGTTGTGGCCTGCAACACGGCGACAGCCGCCGCCATCACCGACCTGCGGGAAAAATATCCCGACCTCATCGTGGTGGGCATTGAGCCGGCCCTGAAGCTGGCGGCGGACCGCTTTCCCGGCGGGCGCATCGGCGTGATGGCCACAGAGGTGACCCTGCGGGAGGAAAAATTTGATTTTCTGCTCCACCGCTTTCCGGAGTGCGCGGTGACCAAGATCCCGGCTCCGGGGCTGGTTCAGCTGGTGGAGGCGGGCAAGGCCGAGTCGGAAGAGGCTCAGGCGCTGCTGCACACCATTCTGGATCCCTACGCCGGGGAGCTGGACGCGCTGGTGCTGGGCTGCACCCACTACCCCTTTGCGGAGCGGACGATCCGCGCTGTGCTGGGGCCGGACTGCGCCTTGCTGGACGGCGGCGACGGCACCGCCCGGGAGACCCGCCGGCGTCTGGAGCGGGAGCGGCTTCTGCGCACCGGGGGCGAGGGGGAGCTGATCATCCGCAGCAGTCTGGATGACGGCAAGCTCCGGGAACTGGCCCTGCGGTATCTGTAAATATCCGTCAAGGAGGAAAAACCATGGAAAATATCCTGGTGATCGGCATTGCCGGCGGCACCGGAAGCGGCAAGACCACCCTGATGCGCCGGCTGGTGGAGCGGTTCGGCGATGACGTGTCGGTGCTCAGCCACGATAATTATTACCGCCGGCTGGACCACATGAGCATGGAGGATCGGGTGAAGGTCAACTATGATGAGCCTGCCGCTCTGGAAACGGAGCTGATGGCCCAGCATCTGGCGGCCCTGCGGGCGGGATTTGAGATCGACTGCCCGGTGTATGACTTTGCCAATCACAACCGCAGCGGCGAAACGGTGCGGATCGTCCCCCGGAAGGTGATCATCGTGGAGGG
>CAZHEG010000249.1:0-2096 GCA_964531435.1 uncultured Oscillospiraceae bacterium
AGGGATGTACCGCCCATGGGGCACATGACGATGCGGTTTTTGATCTCCACATTGCCGACCTTCCAGGGCGTAAATAAAGCCTCGTATTTTGCATCCATAAAAAGGCACTCCTTTTACATTATTACCAGAATATCATACTACAAAAGGGAAAGACTGTCAATGTTGAACAAACCCATTGCACACCGCCGGGCGGAGGTGTATAATGAAATAAACTTCCCAATGAAAGGAGAAGATCGTATGAGCCATTGCGGAAACTGCGCGGGGGACTGCGGCGCCTGTTCGGGCTGCGGCGCCGCGCTGACCATCAATCCCGGTGAGCTGGCGGTGCTGGAAAAGCTTTCCCAGATCCCATTTCTTCCGGTGGCCCGGAGAGCGGCGGATCCCGCCCCGGTGTATCTGGGGGACGGGGACCTGCCGGAGGAGGAATACAGCCTGATCTTACAGTGCCTGGAAAAGAAGGGGCTTCTGACCGTCGATTATGACGCGCCGCTGAAGGGCTTTGACGGCTACGGCACATACCCCCTGAGAGGTAGCATTGCCCTTTCCGCCCGGGGGCAGCAAATTGTGGAAATGTTGGAAATTCAAGGGTTTGATCCGTAAATTTCCAGAATATACCGATTGTAAATTCTGAAATCGTCATATAATATAGGTGTCATCTGTATTGAGGAGGACACCATGAGAAAGCAAACGATCAAACCCTTTGGAATGCGGGATAAGGTGGGGTATCTGTTCGGTGATTTCGGCAACGATTTTACCTTCGTCCTCTCCACCAGCATCCTGATGAAGTTCTACACCGACGTCATGGGCATCAGCTCCGGCGTCGTGGGCCTTGTGATGATGCTGGCCCGGTTTCTGGATGCCGTGACGGACGTGACCATGGGCCGCATCTGCGACCACAGCCGCCCCACCGCGGCGGGCAAATTCAAGCCCTGGATCCTAAGGATGTGCGTCCCTGTGGCGGCGTCATCCTTTTTGATGTACCAGAGCAGCCTGGCGGACCTGAGCTACGGCCTGCGGGTGGTGTATTTTGTGGTCACATACCTGCTGTGGGGCTCCTTCTGCTATACCGGCGTGAACATTCCCTACGGCTCCATGGCCTCCGCCATTTCCCCCGATCCCGGCGACCGGCAGAGCCTTTCCACCTACCGCACCATGGGCGGCACCCTGGCGGGGCTGGTCATCGGCGTGGGTCTGCCGGTGTTCGCTTACAGCAAGGTCGCCCTGCCCGACGGCACGGTGCGGGAGACCCTGATCGGCAGCCGGGTCACCGCCATTGCGGGACTGTTCTCGGTGCTGGCGGTGGTGTGCTATCTGCTGTGCTATTTCCTGGTGACGGAGCGGGTCAAGTACCAGCCCCGGGAAAAGTCGGAGCGGGTATCCGTGGGGAAAATGCTGGGGGATGCCCTGCGCAACCGGGCGCTGATCTCCATCATCGTGGCCTCCATTCTGATGCTGCTGGCCCAATTGACCATGCAGAACATGGGCGCTTATGTATTCCCGGATTTCTACAACAACGCCACGGCCCAGAGCGTATCTTCGCTGCTGATGGTGGCGGGGATGCTGGTGGCGGCTACGGCTGCCAAGCCTCTGGCGGCCCGGTTCGGCAAAGCAGAGGTGGCGGCGGCATCCAATCTGTTTGCCGCGGCGGTCTGCCTGGTGACCTTCTTCATCCGGCCGGATAATGTGTGGGTATTCTGCGCCTTGCAGATGCTCAACTGGCTGGGCCTGGGGGTATTCTCCATGGTGTCCTGGGCCCTGATCACCGATGTGATCGACGACGCGGAGCTGCGAAACGGTGTCCGGGAGGACGGCAGCGTTTACGCCATGTATTCCTTCGCCCGGAAGGTGGGCCAGGCCGCGGCCTCCGGCGTGACGGGCCTGCTGCTGCAGGTCATCGGCTACAACAATAACGCCATTGCCGAGGGGGTCAGCCAGACCCAGAGCGTCAAGGACGGCATTTTCGGCATTGCCACCCTGGTCCCGGCACTGGGCTTCGGCGCGCTGGCCCTGGTGCTGTGGTTCTGGTATCCCCTGCACAAGGGCAGGGTGGATGCCAATGTGGCAGCCCTGAAGGAAAAACACGGGCAGTAAATTGG
>CAZHEG010000250.1:0-2095 GCA_964531435.1 uncultured Oscillospiraceae bacterium
GCCATCCACGCCATCTTTTCCGGCACCGTGTCGCAGCCGCGGACTTCCGCTGCCGTCATCGCAAGATAGGGCATAGACAAACGCCTCCTGATATGCTATAATCTTAACGATATTCTATGAAAGTATAGGTGAAGATATGTCTTTTTCCCTGCTTCCGGCCTTTCACACCGATGAGCTGACGGACATCACCCCCGAGCTGCTTCACCGCCGGGACATCCGCCTGCTGATGATGGATTTCGACAATACCATCGTCCCCTACACCCGCAATACACCCACGGAAAAAATGGAAGAGTGGCTCATGATGATGAACGCCTCTGACATTCAGCTCTGCGTGGTCTCCAATTCCAAGAGGGACCGGGTGAAGATCTTCTGTGAGAAGTATGGCCTCAGCTGCATCACCCATGCCAAAAAGCCTTTTTCCAAGGGAATCCGTGAATGCCTGGACCGGTTCTGCGTGAAGCCGGAGCATGCCGCCCTGGTGGGAGATCAGATCTATACCGACACCCTGGGCGGAAACTGCGCCGGGGTAACCACCATTTTGGTAAAGGCCATCGACAATCATAATTTCTGGCTGAAGGCACGCCATGTGCTGGAAAAGCCTTTTATCTATGCTGCAAGAAAAAGGAGACTGACCCAATGAAAAATCTTGAAAAGTATCTGACCCTGCTGGATGGCGAGGTGGACGGCCTGCTGCTGACCTCCCGATACAGCCGTCATTACGGCGCCGAGTTCGACATCGCCGAGGGCGTAGCCATCGTTGCCAAGGCCGGCTGCCGCTATTTCACCGATTCCCGTTACATCGAGTCCGCCGAAAACGGCATCCGCGGCTTCGAGGTCAAGTGCGTGGACCGCATCGGCTACATGAAGCTCATTAACGAAGCCATCGCCGATTTCGGCATCACCACTCTGGGCTTTGAGGAAAACTACCTGACCGTTGCCGAGTTTATGGGCTACGAGAAGGAGCTGCAGGCAAAGCTGGTGCCCTTCAACGCCAGCATCAACGGCTTCCGCGGCGTCAAGGAGGAGTGGGAGCTGGAGAATATGCGCAAGGCCCAGGCGATCGCCGACAAGGCTTTTGCGGAGGTCCTGCCCCGCGTCCGGATCGGCATGAGCGAGCTGGAGCTGCAGGCCGAGCTGATCTACTGCATGTACAAGAACGGTGCCCATGGCCTGAGCTTTGATCCCATCGTGGTTTCCGGCCCCAATTCCAGCATGCCCCACGGCGTGGCAGGGGAGCGGAAGATCCAGGCGGGCGACTTCATTACCATGGACTTCGGTGTCCTCTACAATGGCTATTGCTCCGACATGACCCGCACCGTGGCGGTTTCCTACGCTACCGAGGAGATGCAGAAGGTCTATAACACTGTCCTGGAAGCACAGCTGGCAGGCCTGGCCATCACCAAGGCAGGTGTTCCCGGCCAGGACATCGACGCGGCTGCCCGCAAGGTCATCACCGATGCAGGCTACGGCGAGTATTTCGGCCACGGCTACGGCCACTCCCTGGGCCTGGAGATCCATGAGAACCCCAGCCCCAATGCCCGCAACAGCCAGCCCATGCCCGAGGGTGCCGTTGCATCTGCCGAGCCCGGCATCTATCTGCCCGGTAAATTCGGTGTCCGCATCGAGGACAGCGTGATCTACACTGCTGACGGCTACGAAAACCTGTGCACCAGCCCCAAGAATTTGATCATTATTTAAAGGGCAGCTCTAAAAAACTTCCATTTTGCGGCCTGGGCGAATCCGATGCCAGACCATCAAAAAAGAGTTTTTTGTAGATTGCCAAAAAAAGTTGCTTTTTACTATTGAAATTTGGCAGTATATCGGTTAAAATAGTACAGCTATCATTATGAAAAATTATGCCCCCGCAAGGGATGGCAATACAGGAGGATATCACTATGATTTCTGCAGGCGATATTAGAAACGGCGTTACCTTTGAGCTGGATGGCAAGGTTATGCAGGTCATCGAGTTCCAGCACGTTAAGCCCGGCAAGGGCGCTGCTTTCGTCCGCGTCAAGATGCGCAATGTCATCACCGGCGGCGTGACCGAAACCAGCCTGAACCCCTCTGCCAAGTTCCCCACCGCATACATCGAGCG
>CAZHEG010000251.1:0-2091 GCA_964531435.1 uncultured Oscillospiraceae bacterium
ACGGCCAGACCTCCGTTGAGGTCCATGTGCTCCAGGGCGAGCGTGAGATGGCTGCTTACAATAAGACCCTGGGCCGCTTCCAGCTGGGCGGCATCGCTCCCGCTCCCCGCGGCGTTCCCCAGATCGAGGTCACCTTTGACATCGATGCCAACGGCATCGTGAAGGTCTCCGCCAAGGACCTGGGCACCGGCAAGGAGGCCAACATCTCCATCACCGCCTCCACCAACCTGAGCC
Source organism: uncultured Oscillospiraceae bacterium (assembly GCA_964531435.1). GTDB lineage: Bacteria > Bacillota > Clostridia > Oscillospirales > Oscillospiraceae > Faecousia. The sequence goes on from CAZHEG010000251.1 coordinate 235, forward strand.
AGGAGGACATCGACAAGGCTGTCCGCGAGGCGGAGCAGTTCGCTGCCGAGGATAAGGCCCGCAAGGAGGAAGTGGACACCCACAACATGGCCGACCAGACCATCTACCAGACCGAAAAGACCCTGGGCGAGCTGGGCGACAAGATCTCTGCCGATGAGAAGGCTTCCATCCAGTCCGCTGTTGACCACCTGAAGGAAGTCAACAAGGGCAATGATGTGGCTGCCATCAAGGCCGCTACCGAGGAGGTCCAGAAGGCCTTCTACGCCGTGTCCGAGAAGCTGTACCAGCAGGCCAACCCCCAGGGCGGCGCGCAGGGCGGCTACCAGGCTCCCGGCGATGACGGCGTTGTGGATGCCGACTACGAGACCGTGGACTGATCAAAAAATAAAGCCCGAGGGGCGGCACACGCCGCCCCTTGTTGGTGCATATAAGGAAGCAACCTCACCCCCGCGCTTGCGAGGGGGTGCCCCGGTGCGCACACTGGGGCGGGGGAGTAAAAAGCAGGCTGCAAGCTCCCCCCGGCCGCCGCGTTTATGCGGGGGCCAAGGGGTTGCGCGTGTATTGAGGTGAATCAAAATGGCAGAAAACAAGCGTGATTATTATGAGGTGCTGGGCGTTGAAAAAGGCGCCGGTGCCGATGACATAAAAAAGGCGTACCGCAAGCTGGCAATGAAATACCATCCCGACCGCAATCCCGGCGATAAGGCCGCGGAGGAGAAATTCAAGGAGGCGGCGGAGGCCTACGAGGTCCTTTCCGACGAGGATAAGAAGGCCCGCTATGACCAGTTTGGCTTTGCCGGTGTGGATCCCAACTACGGTGCGGGCCAGGGCGGAGCCTATGGCTCCGGCTTCAGCGGCTTCGGCGATTTCGGCGACCTGGGCGATATTTTCGGTGAGTTCTTCGGCGGCGGAAGCCGCAGCCGCAGCTCCCAGCAGAATGCCCCCCGCCGGGGCGAAAACGTGAGTGCCCGGCTGGACCTGACCTTTGAGGAGGCGGCCTTCGGCTGCGAGAAGGAGGTCTCCGTACCCCGAATCGAGAACTGTTCCTCCTGTGGCGGCAGCGGCAGTGCCGACGGTGTCATCGAGTCCTGCTCCATGTGCCATGGCTCCGGCACCGTCCGTACCACCCAGAATTTTATGGGCATGCAGATGCAGTCCAGTACCGCCTGCCCCCAGTGTAACGGCCGGGGCAAGATCGTCAAGACCCCCTGCAGCACCTGTAAGGGAAAGGGCAAGGTCCGCCGCACCCAGCGCATCAAGGTGAAGGTCCCCGCAGGCGTGGACCACGGCCAGAGCGTCCGGGTCCGGGGCGAGGGCTGCGTCGGCTCCAATGGCGGTCCCAACGGCGACCTGCTGGCAGAGGTCTACATCAAGCGCCATCCCATCTTCACCCGGCAGGATTACACCGTGCTGTGTGAGGTTCCCATTACCTTCAGCCAGGCGGCCCTGGGCGCTGAGATTCAGGTCCCGACTCTGGACGGCAAGGTCCCCTTCAATATCCCCGAGGGCACCCAGACCGGCACCAGCTTCACCCTGCGGGAGAAGGGTGTCCCCGTGGTCAATTCCAGCCGCCGGGGCGATCAGCGGTTCACCGTGGTGGTGGAGACGCCCACAAAGCTGACCAAGGAGCAGAAGGAGCTGCTGCGCCAGCTGGACGGCACACTGGATACCAAGTCCAGTCCCAAGCGGAAGAAGTTTTTCGACAATCTGAAGGATTTCTTTGATTGATACACCAAGGGCGCATCCAAACGGATGCGCCCTTTCTGCGTTTTATCCACCTCATTGCCACGGCCCTAAAGGGCCTCGCAATGACGTGGATATTTTTGGCGCGGCAGCGCCCTTGGCCCCCGCTTTTAA
>CAZHEG010000252.1:0-2064 GCA_964531435.1 uncultured Oscillospiraceae bacterium
TCAAGCCCCACAATGTGATGGTGCTGAAAAACGGCAGCGTCAAGGTGGCTGACTTCGGCATTGCCCAGGTCATGTCCAAGAGCAACACCCTGACCAAGGAAGCACTGGGCTCCGTGCATTACCTTTCCCCCGAGCAGGCCAAGGGCGGCAGGGTGGATAACCGCAGCGACCTGTACTCCTTGGGCGTTGTGATGTACGAGATGATGACGGGCCGTCCCCCTTACGATGGGGAATCTCCCGTTGCGGTGGCGATCCAGCATATCAACGGCAAGGCCCCGCTGCCCTCTACCCTGAACCCCAATATTCCCGGCGGTTTGGAGCAGATCATCATGCGGGCCATGGCTCAGGAGCCTGACGGACGGTATTCCACCGCCACCGCCATGCTGTATGATATGGATGAGTTCCGCAAGGACCCCACCATTCTCTTTGACTACAACAATTCCAGCGCCGGCATGGATGATGCCACGCTGATCCAGAGCGCTGCCGCACTGGCTGCCCAGACCGGCACCACTGCCGAGCGTACTGCCGCTGCCCGGTCCGGCGGTGAGCAGCCTGTCCGCCGCCGTCCGGCACAGACCGAGGCGAAAAAAGAGCAGCCCGGAAAAAAGACGCGCCGCCGGGAAGAGATCGTGGAGGATGAGGACCGGGGCGGTAAGGTCGCCACCATTGCCGTGATCCTGTGCTCCATCGTGGCCATCGTTGCCATCGGCATTTTCCTGAACACCCTGCTGAATGATGACAGCTTCAGCACCGGGCAGAATATGATCACCGTGCCTAACCTGGTGAACATACCCCTGAGCGAAGCGCTGGAGTCCGGCGACTACACCATCGTGGTGGAAAGCTATTCCTTCAGCGATGATTATGATGAATTCCTGATCATGGACCAGCAGCCCAGCATGGGAACCCAGATCGAAAAGGGCGGCACCATTTCCGTTATCGTCAGCGCGGGTCCCGAGCCTTCCGTGAAGCTGATGCAGGATCTGGTGGGACTGGATGAAGAGCAGGCCATCAATTACCTGGTGAACACCCAGGGCGTGGACTCCAACCTGATCCTTCGGGTCTACGAGTACTCCACCGAGGTGGAGGAGGGCCACATCATCCGCACCAACCCCATGAAGAATGAAAACCTGCCTACGGACGAGGCCATCTACCTTTATATCAGCAACGGCCCCAAATCCGTCACCAAGACCATGGTGGATCTGACCTCCGATTTCTATGACGAGGAAAGCGCCCGAAAATGGCTGGATATGAACGGCTTCAATAATTATATTGTAGAGTACGTGGAGAGCAGCAAGGCTGCCGGCAAGGTGGTCTCCCAGTCTGTGTCTGCCGGCACCACTGTGGATGTGACCACTTATATCGTGCTGCTGGTCTCCGCCAGCGATACGCCCGATACACCCAATGTGCCTTCCTCCACCACCAAGCCCCCGGAGGACTATGTTTCCAAGCTGGTGACCATCGACCTGCCCGAGGTCCTGACGGAGGACTGCACCATCAGCATCTACCGCGACGGCTCCCTGGTGGAAGAGCGCAGCCTTCCCGCGGGAACCGTGTCCACCCAGTTCCGGCTGGATGGCAAGGATACCATGATCTTTGAGGTCCGGATGAGCAACGGCGCCTACTGGACTGTGGAGGTGGATTTCAGCGGTAATTCCTCCGGTGACGCCGGAAACAACGGAAGCACCGATGAAGGCAGCACCGACGAAGGCATCACCGATGATTGGGGCGACGAGATCTACCCCGGTGACAACGTGGACGGGGAAGTGGGCGGATGATCAAAACTGAAACGGGCCGGATCCTTCGGTCCCTCAGCGGATTTTACGATGTCCAGACCGGCGGCGAGATTGTCACCTGCCGCGCCCGGGGCATCTTCCGGAAAATGGGGCAGACCCCCTTGACCGGTGACATGGTGGAGATATCCGTGGAAAAGGGCAAGGGGATGGTGGAAAAGATCCTCCCCCGGAAGAACAGCTTCGTTCGCCCGGCGGTTGCCAATATTGACGCTCTGGTGGTGTTCGCCGCCAATGTCAACCCGGTGACGGAGCCCTTCCTCATCGACCGGGT
>CAZHEG010000253.1:0-2062 GCA_964531435.1 uncultured Oscillospiraceae bacterium
GGCCCCCACAAGCTGCCCCTCATCGGCAGAGCGGACTGGAATGACTGCCTGAACCTGAACTGCTTCTCCGCCGAGCCCGGCGAGAGCTTCCAGACCTTCGGCCCCAGCGAAGGTCCTGTGGCCGAATCCGTGTTCATTGCCGGCATGTTCGTCAAGTACGGCTCGGATTACGCCGAGCTTTGCCAGCGGATCGGCCTGGACGAGGAAGCCGCTGCCATCCGTCAGGCAGTTGCCGATATGGAAAAAGCGGTCCTCAAGGACGGCTGGGACGGCGAATGGTTCCTCCGCGCTTACGATTCCTTCGGTCAGAAGATCGGCTCCTCCCAATGCAAGGAAGGCCAGATCTTCATCGAGCCCCAGGGCTTCTGTACCCTTGCAGGCATCGGCAAGGAAGCGGGCTGCGGTCTGAAGGCCATGGAGTCCACCCGAAAGCATCTGCTGGGGGAATACGGCGTAGAGCTGCTCCACCCCTGCTACACGGAATATCACCTGGAGCTGGGTGAGATCTCCTCCTATCCTCCCGGATTTAAGGAGAATGGCGCAGTGTTCTGCCACAACAATCCCTGGATCGTCTGCGCGGAAGCAGAGCTGGGCCGTGGCAACGAGGCCTTCGATATCTACCGCCGCATCTGCCCCGCCTATCTGGAGGACAAGAGCGAGATCCATGAGACAGAGCCCTACTGCTACTCCCAGATGGTGACGGGACGTGCCTCCGGCAATCCGGGCCATGCCAAAAACAGCTGGCTTACCGGCACTGCAAGCTGGACCTTCCTTTCCATCAGCCAATCCATCCTGGGCATTTATCCCGAGTATGACGGCCTGCGGATCAGCCCCTGCGTCCCCGACGATTGGAACGAATTTACCGTGATTCGGAAATTCCGGGGCACCGAATATACGGTCCATGTGAAGCGCACCGGCGAAAAGACCCTAACAGCAGACGGCGTGAAGGTAACAGGAAATGTTATTCCCCTCTCCGCCAGGAAAGCGGTTCATGTAGAAGTAACCATTTAACGAGAGATCCGGAAGTGGGAAACCACTTCCGGATCATTTTTATCCCAACAAAAAATCGGATGCAAGCATCAGGCAGAAGCCTACCAGCAGCGCGTAGGTCGCGCCCCGCTGCTCACCGTGGGCATGGGTCTCAGGGATCATTTCATCACTGATCACATACAGCATCGTGCCACCGGCAAAAGCCAGGGCAAAGGGCAGGATCGCGGTGGCAATGCTGACAGCCCAATAACCAAGCAGCGTTCCAATGACCTCCACGAGGCCGGTACCTGCCGCGATCAGGAAGGTGCGGCGAGGGCTGACCCCTGCCGCCAGCATGGGCCCGATGATCACCATGCCCTCCGGGATATTCTGCAGGGCGATACCGCCGGCGATCAGCAGTGCGTCCGCCGTATTGCCGGAACCGAAGCCAACGCCCGCGGCGATTCCCTCCGGCAGATTGTGGATGGCAATGGCGGTGACGAACAGCAGCACCTTGCTCAGCCGGGCGTTATTGGGATGGGCTTCCCCATCGGCCCCAGCCATGCGGTGCAAATGGGGAACCACCTTATCCACCAAATTCAGGCAGAAGGCTCCCGCAAAAATGCCGGAAACGGTGATCAGCAGCGCATGATCCCCGCCATATTCCAGCGACGGCAGGATCAGGCCCAGCACCGCGGCAGCCAGCATCACGCCCGCGGCAAAGGACAGCACGATATCGCTGAACTTATGGGATATATTCTTGAAGAGAAATCCGATCACCGCACCGATAACGGTGGCGCCGCCAACGCCCAGGGCGGTAAGTAATACCATTTTCATGACCATACCTCCTTACGAACCATTCTATGCCGCTCCCCGAATTTGGTCACAATTGAAGGAAGCGGATCATTTTCTTCATTATACAGGAAGCGGGAAGAAAAATCGACCCCTGATCGTTCAAACGCGGAAAAATAAAAATCGACAAGCTTCTTTGGAAACTTGTCGATCCTGGATAGGTCGTATAAAGTTGAAGTCAATCTCGTACAAGTTTATACTCACGGGGATAGTGAAATATTTGCCGCAAGGGATTTATTTC
>CAZHEG010000254.1:0-2059 GCA_964531435.1 uncultured Oscillospiraceae bacterium
GGCCCGGAGAATCTGGGCATTGCCAGCCCGGAGATCCGAAACCGGGTGGATAAGGCGCTGAAGCAGGTGGGTATGTATGAGTACCGCAGCCATGCGCCCCATCTTTTGTCCGGCGGACAGAAGCAGCGCGTCGCCATCGCCGGAATCATCGCCATGGAGCCCCGGTGCATCGTTCTGGATGAGCCCACCGCTATGCTGGATCCCAGAGGCCGGCGGGAGGTCATGGATACCATCCTGAAGCTGAACAGGGAGAAGGGGATCACTATCGTGCTGATCACCCACCACATGGATGAGGCGGCCCAGGCACAGCGGGTCATCGTGATGAGCGAGGGCGATGTTGTGGCGGACGGAGCTCCTGTCGATGTATTTTCCAATGTGGAGCTGATGCACCGGATCAAGCTGGCGGCCCCGGACACAGTGGAGCTGTGTTGGGAGCTGAATAAGCTGGGCTTCCGGCTGCCCCTGGATAAGCTGAGCTGTGAAGATTGCGCGCAGGCACTTTATGACGCACTGAAGGCCTGACGCCGGGAGGAAATGAAATTGGCACCTTTTTTAGAGGTTAAGGATCTGACACATACATACAGCATCGGAACGCCCTTTGAGCACAAGGCACTGGATCATGTGTCATTTTGTGTGGAACGGGGCGAGTTTATCGGCATCATCGGTCACACCGGTTCCGGTAAGTCCACCCTGATGCAGCACCTGAACGGACTGCTGAAGCCGGATTCCGGCTCCGTTATTCTGGACGGCGTGGATATCCATTCCGACAAGAAGATCACCCGTCAGGCCCGGTTCCGGGTGGGACTGGTGTTCCAGTATCCGGAATATCAGCTTTTTGAGGAAACGGTTTACAAAGATATTGCCTTCGGCCCGAAGAACATGGGTCTTGGCAAGGAGGAGATCGACCGCCGGGTGCGGGAAGCCGCGGCTCTTGTCGGCCTGACGGAGGAACAGCTGAATGTTTCTCCCTTTGACCTGTCCGGCGGACAGAAGCGCCGTGTGGCCATTGCCGGCGTGATCGCCATGGAGCCGGAGATTCTCATTCTGGACGAGCCCACCGCCGGACTGGATCCCGCGGGCAGGGAAGAGATCCTCGGAAATATTGAAACATACCGCAATGCGAAGAATGCCACCATCATCATGGTCAGCCACTCCATGAATGATGTTGCCCGGCTGACGGACCGGCTGATCGTGATGAACCACGCCCGGAAGGCCATGGACGGCACGCCGGAAGAGGTCTTTACCCATGCGGATGAGCTGGTGGAGATGGGCCTGGATATTCCGGAGCTGACCCGGATCTTCCTGCGCCTGAAAAATATGGGGCTGGATGTTCCTGCCGTGTATACCATGGAGCAGGCGGTCACAGTTCTGCGCCGGCTGAAGGGAGGGGACTGCTGATGCTGAAGGATGTTACGCTGGGCCAGTATTTCCCGGGCAATTCCGTGCTGCACCGGCTGGATCCCCGGACGAAGCTGATCTTCCTGGTGGTCTACATCGTTGTACTGTTTTCCGCCGCGTGGTGGGTATCCTATGCAGTGGTGTTTTTGTTCCTGGCGGCTTGTATTGCCATCTCCGGCATTGCCCCCAAGGCATTTCTGCGGGGCTTGAAGCCGCTGATGTTTATTTTGATATTTACAGGTATTTTGAACCTGTTTTTCACCGGCGGTGAGACGGTTCTGGTTGAATTCCTCGGCCTGACCCTGACCCTGGAGGGTGTGGAGCGGGCCATTATGATGGTGGTGCGGATCCTGATGCTGATCGCGGGCACCTTCCTGCTGACCTACACCACGTCGCCCATTTCCCTGACGGACGGCCTGGAATCCCTGATGAGCCCCCTGAAGGCCATCAAGGTCCCCGTACACGAGCTGTCCATGATGATGTGCATCGCGCTGCGGTTTATTCCCACCCTGATCGAAGAAACGGATAAGATCATGTCTGCCCAGAAGGCCCGCGGCGCAGATTTTGAGACCGGAAAGCTGATGGACCGGGTGCGGGCCATGATCCCCATTCTGGTGCCCCTGTTTATCAGTGCCTTCCGCCGTGCCGATGAGCTTGCCAC
>CAZHEG010000255.1:0-2058 GCA_964531435.1 uncultured Oscillospiraceae bacterium
CCATGTAGATCACATAGATGTACACCGCTGACCAATCTCCGTCCGAGAAGGTGATGTTATAATGTCCGGACTCAAGTACCTTTTTGTAGTCGTCCTTCAAATCATCATTGTCAAAAACCGCCGTTTGAGTCGTTCTTGCCTCGAGAACGGATTGGGAAACACCTTCAAAAATGCGCACCGTGTCATACATGGTCATAAAGTTTTGTGCATCAGCGCTGTAACAATAGATATCATAGTTATCCAAATGGGCGGCATTTGCCATCAGCAAAAGGCCCTGGCACAGGTAATTGGCAGAGATGAACAGCACCAGACTGATGCTCAAAGACGCAACAGTTGTGCGATACTTTTTGCGGCTGGTTTTGTAGTACTTCGCTGCCAAAATTCCGGGAAGTCCAAGCAGCTTTCGAGTGAGAACGCCAACTCTCACAGCTTTCTTTCGTGCCCGGTATTCATTGTTCTGGCGAATAGACTCCAGCGGCGTTACCTTGGTCGCTCGGCGGGCCGGAATCCATGCGGAAATGAGAATCGTAACGGCACAGATGACAATTGCTGCCAGGATCGCGATCCAGGATGATGCCGCATAGATGGCGACACCGCCATCGCTGCTGAACGAGAACAGGGCTAACACTTGCTCACCATATTGACGCAGAAGAAGCGCAACCGCTCCAAAGCCAACCCCCAAGCCAATGGGGATCGCAATGGAGCCAACCGCCAAAGCTTCAAACAGAACACTTTGGCGAATCTGCTTCTTTGTGGCGCCAATACTGGAAAGCAAACCGAATTGTCTGGTGCGTTCCGAAACAGAAATGGAAAAGGCGTTGGAAATGGGGCCAACGGACGCAACCATAATAACCAAAACCAACACGGCGGCAAGCCCTACGATCAGCAGGTTCACATTGGATACACCGGCTGCACCATACAGAAGCAGCAGATCCTGATATAGCAGCACTTCCGCACCGTAGGGTTGCTTAGCAAGGGCATATGCGTCATTGGGATTTCCGGTTTTCACGTAGAGCCTGCTCCAAAGCACGTCGCCTTCGCTGCCGTCAGCCACGGTCAGCATACAGCTAAAGAAATCACCGGTAGAATCGGCGACGTAATTTCTGTTCTCCATGAATCCGACGACCGTATAGGTCTTTTGGAAAGCAGCATCTTCTATGCCATATTCCCGCTCCTGGTCATTCATTGCGGTAAAGAGATCCAGTGTTACTGTTTCTCCCAGTGCAATCTCTTCCTTTTCGTAGTATCTGCGAAGATAATTAAATTGCTCGGGGAGTACGATTTCCGAACTATTCTCCGGGAGACGGCCTTCTGTGATCGGAATTGACATTATTTCCAGGAAGGTTTTGTCAACTGCGCCCAACGGGAAAGTTCCGTCAGGATATACATCATCATAGGCATTGTAGTATCCGAGGGTTTTGAATTCCGCTATGTGGGCAATGCCGCTTTCCTGTCGCAGACTGGCGGCTTGTTCTGCGGTAGCATAGTCGAACTGGACGAAGAAATCGCCTTTCTCATACTCAAAACCACGAACCGCAAAATCCCAAAAGCTGTATGCAGCGGTTGTGATCGCCGTAAACATCGCCGCGGAGAGAATGACACCGATGATGGTCACGATGGTGCGGGTCTTATTTTTCCACATGGCCTGCCATGTGACTTTACTCAGGATGTTCATCGGATCACCTCATCCCGGGTGATCTTACCATCCTCAATGGTAATGATCCGGTCTGCCTGCAATGCGATATTCTCATCATGGGTAATGACGATCAGGGTTTGTCCGTACTGGCGGTTACTCAGCTTCAGCAGCTCCACGATCTCCTGGGAGTTCCTGGAGTCCAGGTTGCCCGTCGGCTCGTCCGCCAGCACCACCGCCGGGGAGTTCATCAGCGCCCGGCCGATGGAAACCCGCTGCTGTCCGCCGGAGAGCTGATTGGGAAGATGCTTTTCCCGGCCCTTCAGGCTCAGGGTGGTGAGCAGATCCTCCAGCCGCTCCCCGTTGACCTTGCGGCCATCCATCAGGACAGGCAATGTGATATTCTCCGTCACATTCAGCACCGG
>CAZHEG010000256.1:0-2045 GCA_964531435.1 uncultured Oscillospiraceae bacterium
CGCCTCCCCTGCAAGAAGAATATGCAAAAAAGGTGCTGCCCCATTCATTTTGAGACAGCACCCGGAATATTTACTTGGTCTTCAGGGCTTTCTTTTCCGCCTTGGTCTTGCAGAAGCGCTCCAGCTGGGGCACCAGCAGCAGGCAGATCACCGCGGCGGTGAAGCCGCCGTTATACAGGCAGAAGCCGCCGTGCATATTGGGCACCGAGGTCACCAGCAGGTAATGACCCACCGCGGACACCATACCCCAGAACCAGCCGTACTTGCTGGTGATGGGGCTCAGGCCGTTGGCGAAGCACAGGCCCACCACGATGGCCTGGGCATTGATCCCCAGGGTGAAGCTGCCGCCGGCGATGCCGGACAGAATACCGCAGACAACACTGGCCAGGCCGTAGCCCAGCATGATAGGCCAGACATTGCCGGGATGGGAGCCGGAATTGCAGGCGCAGAGCATGCAGAAGATCACGCCGAGGGTGATGGAATTGAAGGTGGCGCCAATGAGGTTATAGTAGGCCAGGATGAACAGGCCGTAGACACCCAGGTTCATCATCATCACGGCGTTGCCCAGCCTGCCGCTGACGGAGGCCACATGGTCCTCGCTGCGAAGCAGGGCCAGGTAATCCCTGGGCTTGCAGCCCAGCAGCAGAGCAAAGACGATGCACCCGCCGAAGAGGATGCAGCAGAAAATGTTCACCGCGCCCTGGGCTGCCACCTGCAGGGTCTCGGCGGCAGGGGCGGAGGGCAGTGCGATGCCCATGGTCTTATACAGGGCCGCATTGAGGAAGAAGGCGGTGAAGCAGATGGGCACCGCGGCGGAATACAGGTCATAGCCCTTGTGCACCGCGGGGGCGTGGGCCAGGCCGGCAGGCAGAGTAAAGCCGATGAGGATACCCACCGCCAGGGCGATCAGCAGGCCCGGCAGGTTGAAGCCCACAGCTTCGGCATAGGGGTAGCGCACCAGCAGGTCGGAAATGATGGGGGCAATGCCGGTGGAGAACAGCATGGCGTTGATATTGGCGCCGGGCTTTTCCTTCTTCACCAGGCAGTACAGCAGCACACCCAGCACCGTGGGCCAGATGTTCAGCACATTGATGCCCCAGGCGGAGAAGCCCACCGTCAGGATGAAGCCGAAGGTGGTCACATTGTTGGCAGTGCCGTGGAAGGCCAGGATAAGCCCCAGGAAGCACAGGCCCACCAGGCCCATGTTCAGGAAGGTGGCGGCAACGCCGCCCAGCTCAAAATAATTGGTGGAGATCTTGCCGGGCTGGCTCATGATCTGCCACAGGCCGGAGATCATATTGGCTCCGTCCGGCATGAATACTGCCGCGATGATGAAAGCACCGGAAAGCAGGGCGAAAACCAGGGTCAGAAACCGGCTTTCATTCAAATTTTTGATTTTGTTCATAGGACACCTCGTCAAGTGTGGTAAAAATGGGCAATCCGGTACCATAACGGTTTCGGATTGCCCAGACGGTCGGCATTTTCTCTTACACTTCCCCGTGGTAGCCCACGATTATCCGTCAGTAATGCAAGAGCTTATTGAAATTCTGATGCCATTGCGGGCCAGTGTGCACACCGGTCCGCGCTGACAGCTTCCTGTTTCAGACCTTCTCAGCAGCCTCTACAACGTGCTTCATCAGCACGGAGGTAGTGACGGCACCAACGCCGCCGGGGACGGGGGTGATGGCCTCAACGATGGGCTCCACCTCGTCGAAGATGGCATCGCCGGACATGCCGCCCTTGCCCTTGGAGGTGATCTTCTCGGCATCCCAGTTCATGGAAACGTCGATGATGACCTGGCCGGGACGGACGTAATCGGCAGTCAGGGACTTCAGAACACCGGCAGCGGAGATGATGATGTCGGCCTTCTTGCAGACCTCAGCGGTGTTGACGGTCTTGGTGTGGCAGATGGTGACGGTGGCATTCTTGTCCATCAGCATCATGGCAGCGGGCTTGCCCACCACCAGGCTGCGGCCGATGACAACAGCGGTCTTGCCCTTGCAGTCGATGCCGTAGTGGTCCAGAATCTCCATGCAGGCAGCGGG
>CAZHEG010000257.1:0-2038 GCA_964531435.1 uncultured Oscillospiraceae bacterium
CTGTCCGATGATTTCCAGCGGGCAGGCCTGGACTGCGACTGCATCCATGGCGACATCCGCCAGAGCCAGCGGGAAAAGACCATGCAGCGCTACCGGGACGGTAAGCTCTCTGTCCTGATCGCCACGGACGTGGCATCCCGGGGCATCGATGTGGATGACGTGGACTGCGTCATCAACTTTGACGTTCCCGAGGAGAACGAGTACTATGTACACCGCATCGGACGTACCGGCCGTGCCAAGCGGAAGGGCAGTGCTTACTCCATCATCGGCAACTTCCCGGAGAAGGCAAAGCTGGATGAGATCGCCAAGTTCTCCAATTACAGCATCAAGGCAATGGTCCTCCATGAGGATGGGACCCTGACGGAGGAAGTGGTGAAGGCACCCACACCTCCCAAGAGGAGATACCGTTGAACCCCCGGGAGCGGGGGTTTCTCCTGCTGAGCAGCTGCCTGGGGGATCCGGACCGCCGGCCCCTGACCACCGCGCAATTGCGGACACTGGCAGACCGCTCCTGGCGGCTGGATGCACCGCCGGAGGACCGGGACCTGACGGAAAAGGATCTTAAGGCCCTGGGCTACGGCCAGACAATGGCGGCGCGGATCCTGGGGCTTCTGGAGCAGGAGGATGTGCTGGATCACTATCTGCTGCGGGGGGAGCGCATGGGCTGCAGGCCGCTGACAAGAGTCAGCGCGGGATACCCCCTTGCGCTGCGCCGCCGTCTGGGACTGGACAGCCCCGGCGTGCTGTGGGCCAGGGGAGATGTGAAAATTCTGGAGCATCCCATGGTTTCACTGGTGGGAAGCCGGGATCTGGAGCCGGATAATGAGAAATTTGCCCGGGAAGTTGGCCGGCAGGCGGCACTGCAGGGCCTTACCCTGGTCTCCGGCAATGCCCGGGGCGCGGACCGCGCTGCCCAGGAAAGCTGCCTGGAGGCAGGCGGGCGGGTGATCGCCATCGTCGCGGACGAGCTGGCAAAGCATCCGCTTCGGGAAAACCTGCTGTACCTCAGCGAAGAGGATTTTGACGCGCCCTTCTCCACCCAGCGGGCGCTGAGCCGCAACCGCTGCATCCACGCCCTGGGAGAGCGGACGCTGGTAGCCCAGAGCAGCCTGGGCTGCGGCGGCACATGGGACGGCACGGTGAAAAATCTGCGTTACGGATGGAGCAGTGTGTTTTGCTTTGACGACGGCTCGGAAGCCGCGGCAAAACTGGAGCAAATGGGCGCACAGCTGATCAAAATGCAGGATCTTGGAGAAATCCGTGGGCTGCGCCCACAATTTGACAACTTTTTTGACCAATGAAAAGGATCCTCTTCATTGGTCAATCGTTTTTTACGGAGGTTCTTTTTATATGTGGAACCGTTGGATATGGGCACCATAGTTTGTAATTTCGGCAAGCCAATGAAATACTAAACTGAAATTTAGATCTTTTGGGCCCGGTTGACCGTTCCGGTATGGTAGCCGGGCAGGTGATATTTCCGGGAAACAATGGATGATTTCCACTTGTATTTCCAGGCCCGGGATGATATACTATTTCCGATAATCGACAAAGGTGGTATGTGCCATGAGCAGAGCAGACGAGCTTTACAAGCAGACTTGTTTAAAGATCCTGGAGGAAGGCTACTCCGACGAGGGCCAGCCGGTCCGTCCCCACTGGGCTGACGGAACTCCCGCCCACACCATCAAAACCTTCGGCGTGGTGAACCGCTATAACCTGGCGGAGGAGTTCCCCATTATGACCCTGCGCCGTACATACTGGAAATCCGCCATCGACGAGCTGCTGTGGATCTGGCAGAAGAAGTCCAACCGCATCTGCGACCTGGGCAGCCATGTCTGGGACGAGTGGGCAGGCGAGGATGGGACCATCGGCAAGGCATACGGCTATCAGCTGGGCCTGAAGCACCATTACCCCGAGGGGGACATGGACCAGGTGGACCGGGTGCTGTATGACCTGAAGCACAATCCTACCTCCCGGCGAATCCTTACCAGCATCTATAATTTCGATGACCTGCACGAGATGAACCTGTATCCCTGTGCCT
>CAZHEG010000258.1:0-2035 GCA_964531435.1 uncultured Oscillospiraceae bacterium
ATATTACGGCGAGTTTCCTCGGGATCGAAGTCAGAAACGGTGTTGCCGTCGGCGTTCTTGCCCATACGGACGATGGCACCGGTCATGTAAAGCAGGCTCTCTGCCAGGGCGGACTTGCCGCTGCCGCTATGGCCCAGCAAACAAACGTTGCGGATGGAATTAACAGTGTACATGGTGTTCAAATCTCCTTTCGGGAAGGGTTCTGCCCTTCTCTTGCTGTCAGGTGCCTATGGCACCGCAATATCAACATTATACACGAAAGGATAAAATATTTCAATGACTATTTTATACAAATTGCAAAATTGTCGGAACAGCAGGATAGCCGCCGGATTTTCTGTGCATTACCTACAATTCTCCTGCCGCATTTTTGTAGGGATAGCCAAGGCCCGCTGGAATTTACAGGGCGTAGAGGAATATGCTGAAGAACTGGAGCACCGTTCCCACCACCACCAGGATGTGGAACACGCTGTGCATCCACTTCTTTTTCTTCCCCAGGCCGTAGAGCGCCGCCCCCACCGTGTAGAAAATGCCGCCCAAAAGCAGCAGCACGAAGCCCGCCATGCCCAGCACCCCGATCACCTCGCCCATAAAGGGGAAGATGGCCCAGCCCATACCGATGTAGCAGGCCATGGAAAATACATTATACCGCTTCAGGTCGATGGCGGTCAGGGTCACCGCCAAGGCCGTCAGGCCCCACTCCAGGGCAAAGAGACCCCAGCAGATCCTGGGATATACCGGCCGCAGGGCAGCAAGCAAAATAGGCGTGTAGGTGCCGGAGATCAGCAGGTAAATGGTGCAGTGGTCCAGCACCTGCATGACCTTCTTCCCCGTTCCATCCCGCAGGCCGTGGTAGACGCTGGACATGGTGTAAAGCAGGATCATACTGACGCCGTAGATCACGCAGCCAACGACGCTCCAGGTGTCGCCGCACATGGCAGCCTTGGCGGTGCACAGCAGCGCCATCACTACCGCCAATCCGCCGCCCACCACATGGGTCACCATGTTCATGGTCTCCTCCCCTTTGGAATAGGCCGGAAGAATCCGGTCGGATAATTTGATTCGTTTCATCGGGAACCATCCTTTGCTTTTGTAGTGAGCCGATCTTAGCACATTTTGCCCGCAAAAACCCGCTACTAAAGTCGTTTTTCGGGTCTATGATGGGTAGAATTCAATTCTACCCCCGGGAGAGGGAGAAAGATATTGACATTTCCACTGCGATAGGATAAAATATTTCGGTAACCGTGGCTGAGGCGCGGCTTTCAAGAGTAACACACCCGGTTTGGCAATTGCCGGTGTGGGAAAGGGAACGCCGCCGAAGATCGTGTCCGCCGCCAAGCGGCACCTTCTGGGCCTGCGCAGAATATGCGCAGGACTGTCATCTTTTCAGATGGAGTGCTGACCAGGGGATGTGATTTTTACGCCCTTTGTCCACAAGACATGGGGCGATTTTTTATTGCGCGATGCCCCTTCGCCGCAGCGGTACGCCAATACGCGGATCCCTGTCCGCCAGAGAAAAAGAGGATATTATAATGAAAAAGACATCTTTCCTGACCCTTGAGAAGGCACAGGAGATCGCGGCCCAGATCCCTACCCCCTTCCATATTTATGACGAGGCCGGCATCCGCGCCAACGCCCGGGCCCTCCACGCGGCATTCGCCTGGAACCCCGGATTTAAGGAATACTTTGCCGTGAAGGCCACGCCCAACCCCTACATCCTGCAGCTCCTCCACGAGGAGGGCTGCGGCTGTGACTGCTCCAGCTACACCGAGCTTCTGCTCAGCGAGGCGGTGGGCATCACCGGCCACGAGATCATGTTCTCCTCCAACGTCACTCCCGAGGCGGATATGCGCAAGGCCCTGGAGCTGGGCGCGTACATCAACCTGGACGACGCCACCCATGTGGATTTTCTGGAGCGGATCTGCGGCGGCAACGTGCCGGAGACCGTCTGCCTGCGCTACAACCCCGGCGGATCCTTCAGCCTGGGCAATACCATCATGGATATGCCCCGGGATGCCAAGTACGGCATGACCGAGGA
>CAZHEG010000259.1:0-2033 GCA_964531435.1 uncultured Oscillospiraceae bacterium
GTGGTGGGCTCGGTAGTGGGAGCGGTGGAGGGCTTAGTAGTGCCGTCAGGCTCCGTGGAGGGCCCGGTAGAGGGGAGCGCGTCTGTGGAAGGCTCCGTAGAAGGCTCGGTGGAGGGCTCCGTAGTGGGTTCGGTGGTAGGCTCTGTCGTAGGTTTGGTAGTGGGCTCGGTGGTAGGCTCCGTCGTGGGCTCGGTGGTTTCGTCCTCACTGGGCCCGGTGGCGTTCAGCTCCTCCCGGGCGAATTCCACGGTGAACCGCAGTCCCTCGTCCGTGAGCATCAGGAACGGGAGCTCCACGACGCCGTAATCCATATCCAGTTCCAGCGGCTGTAAGATCTGGTATTTGATATGCGCGCCGTAGCCGGCCACCGCCAGGGCGGAGACCACCAGTGCGCCTAACAGCGCAATTACTTTATTCTTCATTGCTGCTCCTTAATATTGGAAGTACATGAACGGATCCTGCGCGGAGGTGGCGATGTAGTACACTGCCACCCAGAACAGGGCGAACAGGAAAACGTCCGTTGCGGGGTGATCTTTGATCTTGCTCCACAGCTTTCTGGGGGCCGTGGTGGCGAAGAACACGCCGGCGATCAGCAGCCACAGATATTCCTTGCCCCAGACAACAAAGTCGGTGGGGTTCAGCGCGGGGCTGCCGCAGGCGAAGATCTTTGATACAAAGACGGTCATCTGGCTCCAGTCGCCGATGGCGAAGGGAATCCAGCTGATGAGGATGGCGATAACGGTATAGATATGGGCGAGGACGGGCTGCTGATCCAGATACCTGCGCAGCCAGAACCGCTCGTTGATGACGAAGAAGAAAAGAATCAGGGCCCACAGCAGATAGTTGCCGCCCACACCGTGCCACAGGCCGGTGAAGAGCCACACCACCGCCAGATTGAGCACGGTGCGCAATGTGCCCTTGCGGTTGCCGCCCAGGGGGATGTACAGGTACTCCCGGAACCAGGCACCCAGGCTGGCATGCCAGCGGCGCCAGAATTCGCTGACGGAGCGGGAGGTGTAGGGATCCAGGAAATTATCAGGGAGATGGAAGCCCAGCATCAGGCCGATGCCCTGGGCCATCATGCTGTAACTCCAGAAGTCGTAATACAGCTTCATGGCGTAGGCCAGCAGGGAAAGCCAGGCGAAGGGGGTGGAGATGCTCTCGTAGCCGATGGTGGCAGCCTGGCTCCACAGACCGCCGACGCGGTTTGCGAGGACCACCTTCAGGGCCAGGCCCAGAATCAGCTTCTGCAGGCCGCTGTGGAAATTCTCCCAGCTGTTATCGGGCTTGCGGACCTGGCTCTGCAGCGCGGCGGGGTCCATCAGCGGGCCCATGAGCAGCTTGGGGAACATCATGGTCTGGGCGGCGTAGCAGGTCAGGTTCTGATCCGCCTCGATTCTGCCGCGGTACACATCCACAAGGTATGCCGCCATCTGGAAGATGTAGAAGCTCATGCCGGTGGGCAGATACTTGCCGCCGCTGTAAAGCTTGAAGAAGATCAGCTCAAGGGCCAGAGCGCCCAGGCCCGCCGCAAGCATTGCGGTGCGCCATCTGCGCTCCATGAGCCGGGCGATCAGGTGGGTATAGAGCATGGTCACCAGCAGCAGGAGCACCGTCAGATAAGGATCGGTGCCGGCCTGGAAATAGAAGATCAGGCTTCCTGCAACGAGAAGGGCCGCACGTTTGCGCTGGGGAAAAAGATAATACACTGCCAGAAATAACGGCAGGAAACAAAACATGAAAGCAATACTGTTAAACTGCATAGTCGTAAGCCAATCTATCGTTTATTTTGGGAATGAAATGCCGGAATTTCCGATAATACGGCACAGCATACTAAGAGTAATTATATAGGCAACTATGTCGCAATTCAAGGAAAAATAGTGCACAAAATAAGGGGTAGAATCATGTCGAATTTTGCCATTGCAAAAGTAACGGCAAATTTTAGAGGAATATTCCGGCAGGGGTGCCATAATATGGGGCGTTTCCCTTGAAAGGGCCAGGGCCCATTTCGTATAATCCAGCGGTGAAAGGGG
>CAZHEG010000260.1:0-2029 GCA_964531435.1 uncultured Oscillospiraceae bacterium
AATTTGTAATTTATCATTTGTAATTATGAATTAGTAACTTCCGTCGTTTTCGAGGCCCTTGGCGATCTTGACGATGCGGCTGGTGCCCAGGCGGGATGCGCCCAGGCTGATGAACTTCTCGGCATCCTCCAGGCTGGAGATGCCGCCGGCAGCCTTGATCTTCACGTGGGGGGCGACATGGGCCGCGAACAGCTCCACATCGTGGAAGGTGGCACCGGCGGTGGAGAAGCCGGTGGAGGTCTTGATATAGTCGGCGCCGGAGTCACTGACGCACTTGCACAGGGCGATCTTCTCCTCGTCGGTGAGCAGGCAGGTCTCGATGATGACCTTCAAGAGCTTACCCTTGCAGGCAGTCTTGATGGCGGCGATCTCGGCGGTCAGCGCGTCCCACTTGTGCTCCTTGGCCCAGCCGATGTTGATGACCATATCCACTTCGTCCGCGCCGTTGTCCACAGCGTCGGATGCCTCCGCGCACTTGACGGCGGTGGTGGAATAGCCGTTGGGGAAGCCGATGACGGTGCAGATCGCCAGCTTGTCCCCCACATATTCCTTGGCCTGCTTCACGTGGGAAGCGGGAATGCAGACGGACGCGGTGCCGTAATGGATGCCATCGTCACAGATGGCCTTGATCTCAGCCCAGGTAGAGGTCTGGGCCAGCAGGGTATGGTCGCACTTGGCGAGAATGTCTTTCAGTTCCATAATATAGTCTCCTTTTGGTAAAATTATAAATATAATATGATGAATTATTCCTGTCCGTGAAGCTTGATCTTTTTATGCTCCCGGATGCCGTTTACATAACACCGGTGGCACATGGCGATGTAGCAGTCATTGCCGCCCAGCACCACCTGGGCACCCTCGGTGACGATGTAGCCATCGGAAATACGGGCATTGACCGTAGCCTTTGCTCCACAGTCGCACATGGTCTTGATCTCCTCGATGCAGTCAGCCAGCTCCATCAGCCGGCGGCTGCCGGGAAACAGCCGGGTCTGGAAATCGGTGCGCAGACCGAAGCACAGCACCGGGATGCCGCAGTCATTGACGATTCTGCGCAGCTGGTCGATCTGATCCGCGGTGAGGAACTGGCACTCGTCCACGATGACCACATCGCACTTTCCCTGCCGGGTATCGCAAAACTGCCGGTAGGCATCCATTTCCGGAGGGATGACCTCCACCTGGGCCTCCAGGCCGATGCGGCTGCGCAGGGTGGATACGCCGTCCCGGACGTCGGCACTGGGCTTGATCAGCCACACCTGCAGTCCGTTCTCCTCGTAGTTGTATTTGGTGATGAGGGCCTGGGCCGTTTTGCTGGAGCCCATGGCGCCGTACTTAAAATAAAGCTTTGCCATATCTCTACCTCCGTTCGGATTTACTATTATACCAAATGCAGGCTCCTTTCGCAAGTGTATTCCAGACATTTTTAACAAAAGGCTGCCCCGTTCCATTGACAAACCGCTCCATCTGTGCGACAATGTGAAAATCAACCATTGGAGGGATAAGTTATGCTTCGCAAAATCATTGCGTTTGTTTTGACCGCCGCCTGTGTGTGCTGCCTGTTCGTGGGCTGCGGCGATGTGGTCACCGACGTGGCGGACAATGTGCTCGCCGCAGCAAAAGAGGAGCTGGTCAGCCAGATCAAGGAAAAAGTCCAGCAGTACAAGGTCACCGCGGTGGAGACCAAGGCTGCCGTGGGCACTCTGAACGATGACGGCGGCAAGTACCAGTTCTACTGCGCCATCCTGGTGCAGACCAACGCGGAAAGCTCCGCTGCCGACTGCGCCAAGGCGCTGAAAGGCCTGGGAAAATCCGGCTACATGGCCCAGACCGGGAGCAATGTGGACAGTGAGCACCTGGTCCACAAGACCATCACCTACGACCGCACCGACTTCAGCGAGGGCAACTACTACACCGTGTATGTCTACATCGCCGACATCACCAAGGTGGTGGACCTGAGCGCCATCCGCGACGCCATCCAGAATGCCGTGGACAATGTCACCGGCTCCGGCACGTAAAATATATCACAAGAGGGCGC
>CAZHEG010000261.1:0-2021 GCA_964531435.1 uncultured Oscillospiraceae bacterium
GGCACACCGGGGAATCCGGCACCGCAGCCCACATCGATGAGGGTCTTGCCCGCCGGATCTGCCACAGCCAGCAGCGTCAGGCTGTCCAGCAGGTGGAGCTTTGCCACGGCCTCATCCTCGGTGATGGCAGTCAGGTTCATGACCTCGTTCTGCTTCACC
Organism: uncultured Oscillospiraceae bacterium; assembly: GCA_964531435.1. GTDB lineage: Bacteria > Bacillota > Clostridia > Oscillospirales > Oscillospiraceae > Faecousia. The sequence continues at coordinate 160 of CAZHEG010000261.1, forward strand.
ACGGCCCGGCCGAAGGCGCAGAGGGTATCAACGGTGCTTTCGCTCAGCTCCAGCCCCAGATCGGGCAGGCCGGCGGTCAGTGCAGCTTTCATTTTATCCACGGCGTTACCCCGCGTTTTCCGTCAGGTCCACCTGGTTCCGGTCCGTGGGATCCCAGCGGACCTCCTCTTCCTGGTGGGCGGGCAGATAGATCTCCTGAATGTACCAGCTGACCAGCAGATCGGACACCTGGGAATAGGAGGTGATGCCATCCTCGTCACCGCTGGTGGTGAGGTAGGTATCGTTCACCGCGTTGGAAATGTTGGTGGCGGTCTTGTTCTGGTTTTCCACGAAGAACTTGTTGTAGGATGCCAGATCCTTCATCAGCTCGTCGCAGACCTGGGAATAGATCTCGCTGGCCGCGTTCTTGGCGGCGGTGCTGCCCACGCTGTACAGGGCGTTGTAGCAGTAGCGGAAGGCGTGGAAATAGCCGGAATAAACGTAGATAGGATCGGAATTGGAGATGCAGGCCAGATACGCGCCCATGTTGGCGTCGTCCTCGTTGGCAATGCACATCCGGTGGCACATCTCATGGCACATGACGAAGGGCAGGGCCACCGCGGGGGTCTGGGGATTGACGGCGGCTTCGCCGGTGAGGGCCATGGTCACGCCGGTGATGCCCACGGAGGTATAGAAGTCCGCCCAGCCCAGCTCCTTCACCGGGATGGTGGAGCCGGAGAAAACGGCGTAGTACTTCTGATAGGTCAGGTTGTGGAAACCGTCATCCGCCATCTCCGCCAGATCGGCAAAGGTGGGGTAGTCCGGATTTCCGGCGGCGTCCCGGGGGACCTGGACCGCATATTCATTGGCCATCTCCAGATAATACTGGGTGGCCTCCGCCAGCTCGGTGACGGTGTAATCCGCCTCCTCCAGCCGGATATCCTCCGCCAGGGAGCTGGCGTAGAAATTCAGGCCAAAGATGCCGGTATGGAGCATATAAATTCCGCTGCAGACGGCGAGCACCCAGCCAAGCCACTGGAACACATTCCACCGCAGCACCAGCATGGCCACAAAGCTGGCCAGGGCCGCAACGCCCAGAATGGCGGCGATCAGCTGCCACAGGCAGAAGTCAACGGAGGACGTCCACTCCGCCAGGGAGGTCTGGATCAGACGGCTGGCATAGGGGTAGATCATGTCAACCAGGGCGCCGTGGGCATCGGCAAAAAACATCAGTGCCACAGTCAGTGCCGCGAAAAGCGCCGCAACGATATATCCGCGCCAATATTTCAAAGGAATTCCCTCCTGTTCGGGTAGTCAAACGCTTATAGCTTTTCATATTATATCACAGTTTTCCCCGCTTGTCTGCCCCCAATTTTTGAATTTTTCGGAAACAGTCGGTCATTCCTCCACCTGGGCGGCGGGGGCACCGTGGATGACGCTCTGGATTCCCGCTAAACAGGCCGCTTTGGTGGTGTAGGCCTCGGAGGAGGCGATGATCTGACCGTTGCGGGAGCGCAGCCGGAAGCGGCAGGCACCCCGCTTATCCTGGTACAGCTCAAATTTGGGGTTGGTCAGTTTGGTTTCCCCCAGGGTCAGGTCCGCGATCTTCCCCGCGGCGGCGCAGCGGCGCACCGCTTCAATGCCCCGGCGGCACTGGGCCGCGGAGCTGTAAACCTCGGACACCGCGACGGTTTCTCCGTTGGCGGCGGTCAGGTCGAATTTTACCCCGGATTCCACCGGGCGGATGATAAATTTGCTCATAGGATCACCCTGTTATCAATTTTCCTTTTGCGGAATGGGCAATAAACAAAAACGCCCCGTTGCCGGGGCGTTTCGGTCAGTATCAGCAGAGCTTTGCGCCGGCGGGAATGGCATCGGAGAGC
>CAZHEG010000262.1:0-2009 GCA_964531435.1 uncultured Oscillospiraceae bacterium
GCGCGATAAACTCCAATTAGCAAAACCAAGGGCGCGTCTTTCGACGCGCCCTTTGCTGTTATTTGTCTTCGGGGAATGCGTACTGCGCCTTGTACCGGGCGAAGCGCTCGGCGAAAGCGGCGCTCTCGCGGAGCTCGCCAGCCTTCAGGGCGTTCAGATACTCGTGGGCCTCCAGCTTGCCCTCAGCGACCTGCAGCATCTCCACCGCCACATTGGAGCAGTGGTCCGCGGTACGCTCAAAGCAGGTCAGCAGATCCTCCAGCACAAAGCCGTACTCCACGGAGCACAGGCCATCTCTCAGGCGGCGGACATGGCGGGACTTGATCTCACGCACCAATGCGTCAACCACCTGCTCCTGGGGCTCCACCTTGATGGCCTGCTCCAGATCAAAGGTCCGGTAGGCCGCCACAGCACGGTCCATAATATCCGTGACCGCCTGCTCCAGAACAGCCAGCTCACCCTTTGCCTGGGTAGAGAACTCGATCTTCTTCTCCTGGATCTCCAGCGCAGCCTTGGCGACCGCCACCGCATGGTCACCGATCCGCTCGATGTCGGAAATGGTGTACAGCAGGGTATTCAGGATGCGGTTATCGGATACGGAAAGGTTCATGCCGGACAGCTTGACCAGATAAGTACCCAGTGCGTCCTCGTAGCGGTCGGTGCGGTCCTCCAGCTCCAGGACCTGCTGCATGACCTGCTCGTCGAACCTGTTGGTCAGGCTGATGGCCAGGCCCATGGCCTCCTTGGAGTCCTCCGCCATCTGGGCAGCGATCTCATGGGCACGCTGCACAGCCACAGCGGGGGTAGCCAGCAGACGCTCGTCCAGCAGCTCCTGCTTCTGGGGGGTCTCCTCCCGGGGGATCAGCAGATAGGCAAGCTTCACCAGCAGGCCGTTCATGGGCATCAGCACACAGGTGGCTGCCACATTGAAGCAGGTATGGATAACCGCAATGTCCCAAGCCGCGGCGGTTTCATCCAGGAACTTCCAGTCAATGAACAGACCCAGGCCGTAGAACACCACCACAAAGATGGTCACGCCAACCACATTGAACAGCAGGTGGACCAGAGCGGTGCGGCGGGCGTTCCGGTTTGCGCCGATGGAGCCCATCAGCGCGGTGACGCAGGTACCGATATTCTGACCCAGGATAATGGGGATGGCACTGCCGAAGGTGACCACGCCGGTGCCGCAGAGTCCCTGCAGGATACCCACAGAAGCGGAGGAGGACTGGATCACAGCAGTCAGAACGGCACCGAACAGAATGCCGACAAAGGGGTTGGAGAAGGAGATCATCAGCTCGGCAAACCAGGGCTCATTTTCCAGGAACTTCATGCTGTCGCCCATAATGTCCATTCCGGTCATCAGGGCCAGGAAGCCCAGCATAATGGTGCCGATGCCCTTCTTCTTTTCACTCTTGGTGAACATGAAGAGGATGATACCGATGGTGCCCACCAGGGGTGCCAGGGTGGCGGGCTTAAACAGCTGAATCAGGAAGCTGTCACCCTCCAGGCCGGAAAGGGACAGGATCCACGCGGTAACGGTAGTACCGATGTTACTGCCCATGATCACGCCCACAGCCTGCTTCAGCGTCATGATGCCGGAGTTGACAAAGCCGACCACCATGACCGTGGTGGCGGAGGAGGACTGGATCACAGCCGTGACGCCCAGGCCCAGCAGGAAGCCCTTGAACACATTGGAGCTCATCTTCGCCAGGATGGTCTGCAGCTTACCGCCGGCCTGACGCTCCAGGGCCTTGCCCATCACGTCCATGCCGAACAGGAACAGGGCCAGACCGCCCAGCAACGTGACGATATTGAACACGTATGTTGTCATTTGAATTCTCCTTTACGGAAATATTTCGTATTTCGACATTTTACATTATAAATTTTGCAGGATCAAAATACCATGGAGGCTTTGCAAAACCTATGTAAAATGTATGTAAAGTCCCTGCCGGAAATTGGAGTTTAGCGGGCAGTTGGATCACGCACCGAACCCTTGCCCCCCGCATTTA
>CAZHEG010000263.1:0-2002 GCA_964531435.1 uncultured Oscillospiraceae bacterium
GCCCGGTGTACATTTTTGACGAAGCTACCTCCAACATCGATGTGGAGAGTGAAAACGACATTATGCGCCAGATCCATCGGCTGGCAAAGGAGAAAACGGTCATCCTGATCTCCCACCGCCTTGCCAACGTGGAAAACGCGGATCACATCTACGTGATGGATCAGGGCAGCGTGGTGGAGAGCGGAAGCCACACCCGGCTGCTGGAAAAGAACGGTGCTTACGCCAAGCTGTGGAACGCTCAGCAAGAACTGGAGAATTACGGGAAGGGGGGAGCGAAATGAAACGAAGCGGATTGAAAGTGATGACCCGGCTGGTTGGCCTGGTCCGCCCTCTGGCGGGATATATGCTCCTTGCCATTTTTATGGGCCTCGTCGGCCACCTCTGCGCCGCGTTTATTACGGTGTTCGGCGGCTTTGCCGTGCTGAATGTGCTGGGCATGGACGCTTCGCTGACCCTTCCGGTGATTTTCGGATGCCTGGTGGTTTTTGCCCTGGTCCGGGGTTTCCTGCGGTACGCCGAGCAGAGCTGCAACCATTTTATTGCCTTTAAGCTGCTGGCGCTGATCCGGGATAAGGTCTTTGCCGCACTGAGAAAGCTCTGCCCCGCCAAGCTGGAGGGCAGGGACAAGGGCGACCTGATCTCGGTCATTACCTCTGACATTGAGCTGCTGGAGGTCTTTTACGCCCACACCATTTCCCCGATCTGCATCGCGGTGCTGTTCTGCGGCCTGATGGTGGCCTTTATCGGCGGGCAGAATGCCTGGCTGGGCCTGCTGGCCCTGGTGGCCTACATCACCGTGGGCGTGGTCATCCCGCTGGTGACCTCCCGGCTCAGCGGTGACGACGGCATCCGGCTGCGCGGCAGATCCGGCCAGCTCAGCTCCTTCGTGCTGGACAGCCTCCGGGGCCTGCCGGAGACCATCCAGTACGCCCAGGGCGAGAAGCGGATGGAGGAAATGAACCGCCGCACGGACGAGCTTTCCGCCGACGAGGAGCGCATGAAGCGCACCGCCGGACGCAATACCGCCGTGACCAACACGGTGATCCTGATCTTTGACCTTGCCATGCTGTTCGCTTCTGCCCGGCTGTGCGGATTTGAGGGGTGCCTCACCGCCACCCTGGCGCTGATGAGCTCCTTCGGCCCCTGCGTGGCACTGGCTGCCCTGGGCGCAACGCTTCAGAACACCTTCGCCGCCGGCAACCGGGTGCTGGACATCCTGGACGAAAGCCCGGTGGTGGAGGAGATCAGTGGCAGAGAAGGCGTGCGGTTCCACGGCGCCAAGGCGGAAAACGTCACCTTTGCCTACGGCGAGGAAACCATTCTGGATGATTTTTCCGTGGAAATTCCCGAGAACAAGATCATCGGCATCACCGGCCGCAGCGGCGGCGGCAAGTCCACGCTGCTGAAGCTTTTCATGCGGTTCTGGCAGACGGACCGGGGCGGCATGTACATTTCCGGCCGGAATGTAAATGATATCAATACCTCTGACCTTCGGAACATGGAAAGCTTCGTCACCCAGGAGACCCACCTGTTCCACGACTCCATCCGCAACAATCTGCGCATCGCCAAGCTGGATGCCACCGATGACGAGATCATCGCCGCCTGCCGCAAGGCATCCGTCCATGACTTCATCATGAGCCTGCCCAAGGGCTATGACACCGAGGTGGGCGAGCTGGGCGACACCCTCTCCGGCGGCGAGCGGCAGCGGCTGGGCCTGGCCAGAGCCTTCCTCCATGACGCGCCCTTTGTGCTGCTGGATGAGCCTACCTCCAACCTGGACAGCCTGAACGAGGCGGTCATCCTCCGCTCCCTCCATGAGGAGCGCCGGGGCAAAACGGTGGTTCTGGTTTCCCACAGGAAGTCCACCATGGGTGTGGCAGACACCGTTTATTCCGTGGAACACGGGAGGATGAGCTGATGGATGTGATGACCAAACGGCAGCGGGAAAAGGAAACCGTTTCCCTGATGATCGCCATCTACTGCCGCAAGAAGCACGGCGGCA
>CAZHEG010000264.1:0-1999 GCA_964531435.1 uncultured Oscillospiraceae bacterium
GGATCTGGGCGAACTCCCCCAGTCAAATTGCCTGAAATCGGCAATTTGACAGCCCCCTCTTAAAAGCGGGGGCCAAGGGCGCTGCCGCGCCAAAAATATCCACGTCATTGCCACGTCGCCTTCGGCTCCCCGCAATGACGTGGGTTTTCCGGATGCAGCGCAAACCTTTAAACTGAAACCTGAAAGGACCGACTTTTTTATGATGGAATTTTTGAAAGCCGTGCTGTTTGGAATCGTGGAGGGCATCACGGAGTGGCTGCCTGTATCCTCCACGGGACATTTGATCCTGCTGGATGAATTCGTCCGGCTGGATGTATCCGATGCCTTTTATGAAATGTTTCAGGTGGTGATTCAGCTGGGAGCCATCCTGGCGGTGATCGTCCTGTTCTTCCATAAGCTCAATCCCTTCTCCCCCAAAAAGGACGAAAAGACCCGCCGGAGCACCTGGAGCCTGTGGCTGCGGGTGGTGGTGGCGGTGCTGCCCTCGGCGGTGGTGGGTGTTCTGCTGGACGACTGGATGGACGCGCACCTGTATAACTACCTCGTGGTGGCCCTGATGCTGATCCTCTACGGCGTGGCCTTCCTGCTCGTGGAGCGGCGGAGCGGCACCCGGCAGCTTGCCGTCAATTCCGTGGATGACATCGACTTCCGCACTGCCCTGCTGATGGGCGCGTTCCAGTGCCTGAGCCTGATCCCCGGCACCTCCCGCTCCGGCGCTACCATTCTGGGGGGCATTTTCCTGGGAGTCAGCCGGCCCGCCGCGGCGGAGTTCAGCTTCTTTATGGCCATCCCCACCATGCTGGGTGCCAGTGCCCTGAAGCTGCTGAAATTCCTGCTGGAGGGCGCCATCCCCACAGGGACGGAGATCATGGTGCTCCTCACCGGATGCATCGTGTCCTTCCTGGTGAGCCTGCTGGTCATCCGGGGGCTGATGGAGTATGTCCGCTCCCATTCCTTCTCGGTGTTCGGCGTGTACCGCATCGTGCTGGGTGCCGCCGTGCTGCTGTATTTTCTCATCGCCGGATAATAGAAATGGAGGATCATTATGGAATACATCATTGAAAACCAGTACTTAAAGGTCACCGTCACCGAATGGGGCGCCCAGGTGAAAAGCGTGGTGCGCAAATGCGACGGCGTGGAGCATATGTGGCAGGCGGATAAGAGCGTCTGGGGCTACCATGCTCCGGTGCTGTTCCCCTACTGCGGCAAGCTGAAGGACGGCAGGCTGGAGGTGAAGGGCAAGGTCTACGAAAGCCCCGCCCAGCACGGCTTCGCCCGCACCAGCACCCACCGGTTCCTCCGCCGGACGGACAGCGAGATCGTCCTGGAGCTGACCGATTCCCCCGAGACCCTCGCCCTGTTCCCCTGGCACTTCCGTTTCATCACCACCGTCCGGCTGGAGGGGGATACCGTCCACCATACCCTCACCGTGGAGAATACCGACAGCGAGCCCTTCTCCTTCGGCATCGGCTACCATCCGGCCTTTACCATGCCCTTTGACGGCAGCCACACCATGGACGATTATGAGCTTCGCTTCTCCCACATGGAGTCCCCCATGTGCGTGGGCACCGCCCCCAAGGGCCTGGTCAACGGCAAGCTCTACACCCTGGGCAGCAACATCCGCTCCATCCCCATCACGGCGGGTATGTTCGACAATGACAGCCACTGCATGCTCAATCTCTCCTCCGACACCCTGGGCCTTTATGAAAAGGGCACCGGGCGGGGCGTGGTGTGCAGCCTGAAGGGCTTCCCCTACTGCCTGATCTGGAGCAAGCCCGGCGTGCCTCCCTTCATCTGCATCGAGCCCTGGAACAGCCTGCCCGGCTATGAGGACGGCAGCTATGACTGGGATGAAAAGCCCGCCGCCGCCCGGATCGCCCCGGGTGAAAGCTGGTCCACCACCCTGAGCACATCCTTCGTCCGCTGAGTGTACGAAATGGCGCACCGAAAAAACACGTCATTGCGAGGAGCCGCCCAAAAGGGCGGCGACGTGGCAATC
>CAZHEG010000265.1:0-1976 GCA_964531435.1 uncultured Oscillospiraceae bacterium
AGAACCACAAGGGCCTGATGACCTTTGACCGCAAGTATAAGAAGGATTCCTTCTACGCCTACAAGGCATGGCTGAATCCCGAGCCCATGGTCCACATCTGCGGCAAGCGCTATGTTGACCGTGTGGAGGATGTGACCAAGGTCACCGTTTACTCCAACCAGCCCGCGGTGGAGCTGATCGCCAACGGCGTTTCCCTGGGTGTGCAGCAGCACAACGGCCTGCCCTTCTTCTACTTTGAGGTTCCCAATGCCGGCACCACCCATCTGGTGGCCAAGGCCGGGGACCTGACTGACGAGAGCGTCATCAACAAGGTGGAGGTATTCAACGAGGCATACCGCCTGCGTGAGAAGAGCGCCATCCTGAACTGGTTCGACATCACCGAGGTGGAGGGCCACATGAGCCTGAATTCCACCTTCAAGGACATCATGGCAACCCTGCAGGGCAAGATGCTGGTCATGGGCCTGTTCGCCAAGTACGCCTCCAAGCTGGGCGGCGAAGGAAAGGGCGGCGGCATGGACATGAGCGCCATGGGCGGCATGATGGACATGCTGGGCGGCTTCACCTTCCTGCGTCTGGCGGGCATGCTGGGCACCGTGGGCATCAACCTGACCAAGGAAGAGCTGCTGGAGATCAATGCCAAGCTGAACAAGATCAAGGCACCGAAGAAGTAATCATTACCGTTTTTGGGGCGCGCCGTTTTCGGCGCGCCCTTATTCTTGCTTCGGATGTTCAAAGTTCAGCTTGTTGATCTCCTGCAAATGAATATCGTAGGGGCGGATCATATCCGCCCCTGCATTGCTGTATGTCGCATCGGTGCACGAAACTCCGATTTGCCGTCAATTCGGTAATCTGCGGGGCACCCTGATTTTTTGTTTTCACGGAGGGCAGGGGAATGGCTGTTCCAGTTTTGTAAACTTTTGTAATTTTTTGAAACTTTTTTGTTATCTGATGGCAGTTAGGGCTTGCCATTGGGGGATATTTGTGATAGTATTGTACACGTATAGTAATATGTCCCAGTAGTCCCAATTGGCGGATAGCGGGGCAGAATGAACCCAGTGCGCCTGTATTCGGCGAAAACGGCAGGCGCGGAAGGAGTAAAGCTGTGAGCGAGAGAATGCTTAGATATCTGGTCGAGAAGGGCTATCTATCCCAGACCCGTGCCGACCGTTTGCATATTGAACAGAACGAAAGCGGCAAGTCCATCCGTGAGCTGCTCATCGAGCAGGCTCTGGTAACGGAGGAACAGCTGCTGGAAGCCATGGCCGCGGTGTCCCGTCTGCCGGTGATCCGGCTGTACGAGCAGCAGCTGCCCATGGAGGTTCGCCAGCTGGTGCGGGCAGATCTGCTCCGTGCCAATGTCGTGCTGCCCTTTGCCTTTGATCCCGACGATCCCGGCACCGTGCTGGTGGCCATGAACGACCCCATGAATATGAAGGGCCGTGACCTGGTGGCCATTGCCAGCAAGTGCCGCATCCGTCCTTACCTCGCCACCACCAGCGATATCCTGCTGACCATCGACCGCTATTACGGCACCGATGAAATGCGGGAGGCCGCCGAGCTTTACACCCGTGACAATGAGATCGACTCCACCCTGGAGGAAGAGATCATCCGCGAGGACGTCAACTCCTCCCCCGTGGTCATGCTGGTCAACTCCCTGGTGGAGCAGGCTGTCCGCCAGCGGGCATCTGATATCCATGTGGAGGCAGAGCCGGACCGTGTCCGCGTCCGCTGCCGTGTGGACGGCGTGCTTTACACCACCGCCAATTACAGCCTGCGGCTGCTGCCGGCCATCGTGGCCCGTATCAAGATCATCTCCGGCCTGGACATTTCCGAAAAGAGAAAGCCTCAGGACGGCCGCTTTACCCTCACCGTTGACCGCCGGGAGTATGACATCCGTGTGTCCACACTGCCCACCGTTTACGGCGAAAAGTGCGTGCTCCGACTGAACCAGAAGAAGGCCATGAACCGCAACAAGC
>CAZHEG010000266.1:0-1973 GCA_964531435.1 uncultured Oscillospiraceae bacterium
AGCGCGATAAACTACAATTTTCATTTCTACCATTCTACTACATTTTCGGGCTGATGAAAAGCCTTTTCTTGAAATATTTAGCCGGGGTGTGGGGGATATGGCGGGGTATTTTTTCCGGATGTTTACTGTTTGTTTGCAAATACTTCTTGAAACTTGGGAGCGTTTGGGGTATAATAGGGGACAATGGCACAAAGTGGCCATTTTAAGGAGTGGCGTATGAAGGATCTCAATCTGATCGTCTGGCTGACCCAATTGGGACTGAGCGTGGCAATGCCGCTGGCAGGCTTTATTTTGCTGGCGCTTTGGCTGCAAAGTAAATTCGGCTGGGGCGACTGGGTGCTGTGGGCTGGTATCATTGTGGGCGCCGTGTGCGCTGTCGATGGCTTCCGCAGCTCCCTGAAGGCAATGGAGCGTCTGAGTAAAAACAAGAAAGACGACGAGCCGCCCCCGGTTTCCTTTAACGAACACGACTGACCTCGGAGGTAACCATGGATTCCCGAAAATTTGTAATCAAGCAGACGCTCCTGATCCTCGCCGGACAGGCTGTCTGCGTAGCCGTTATGATCGGCATTTTCGCCCTTCTGGGCCACTTTGACAGCACGGTGCTGCTGGGCGGTATTTTCGGCGGTATCATCGCCACACTGAATTTCTTCTTTATGGCCGTTGCTGCCACCATCGCGTCCGACAAAGCGGTTCAGCAGAATGTGAAAGGCGGACAGGCAACCATTCAGATCTCTTACATCGCCCGCCTCGCGGTCATGGCCATCGTGCTGTTTGCGCTGATCAAGAGTGGACTGTGCAATGTGGTCGCCGTGGTGCTGCCGCTGGCGTTTACCCGCCCCGTTCTTACGATCTGCGAATTTTTCAGAAAGGGGGATGACCAGTCATGAATGTGAACGTCACTGGCTCCTATGTATATTATACGATCCCCATTTTCGGCGGCATCACCATTACGCAGACTACCATCTCCGGCCTGATCGTGACGCTGCTGCTGTGCGGCTGCTTCATCTACTTCGGCAAGAACCTGAAGAAGCGGCCCGACGGCAAGCAGGTGCTGGTGGAAAAGGGCGTGCTAATGCTCTACAACATGGTCTGCGACACCATGGGCAAGCACAATGCCCACTACCTGCCGCTGATCGGCACCATTTTCCTCAGCTCCATCTGCTCTTCCCTCATCGGCTTGACGGGCTTTCTCCGCTCCGCCACTGCGGATTTGAGCGTGCCGCTGGTCTGGGCGCTGATCGTTACAGGAACCATCTGGTACAATAACATTAAAAACAACGGCTTTGTCGGCTGGCTGAAGGGCTTTACGGAGCCCGTGGTGGTCATGACCCCCATGAACATCGTTTCCGAGATCGCCCAGCCGGTTTCCATGGCCTTCCGTCACTTCGGCAACGTTGCCGGCGGTGGTGTCATCACCAGCATCCTCTACACCGCGCTCAGCATGGCTTCTTCTCTGGCGCTGAACGCCATCGCTTCCAGTGGCATCGCCATCGCGGCGGTCCTTTTGCTGGTGGGTGCGGGCCTGATCCTGCTGTGGACGAAAAAGAAGAAGCTGGCGGCGCTGATCTTCGGCATCGTGATGGCGGTCCTGGGCATTTTCGGCGGACTGCAGGCGATGGGCATCCTCTCCGGTGTGCCGGTGTTCACCTTCGGCATCCCCGCTGTGCTTTCTCTGTATTTCGACTTTTTCTCCGGCTTTGTCCAGGCGCTGGTGTTCAGCCTGCTGTCCATGGTCTATATTGCCGGCTCCTGCCCCGAACCCGAGGCAGCTTAACATCGTCAACCATAAAAACTTTAATATAAAACAACTTTTAGGAGGACTTTTTTATGGGTATGGAATTCAACGCTTATTTTCTGAAGGCTATGTGCGCTATCGGTGCCGGCCTGTGCATGGGTATTGGCGCTATCGGCCCCGCTATCGGTGAAGGCAACGCCGTCGGCAAGGCTCTGGAGGGCATGGCCCGTCAGCC
>CAZHEG010000267.1:0-1967 GCA_964531435.1 uncultured Oscillospiraceae bacterium
GATGTTCACCATCGCCGCTACGCCGTTCCGGAAGATTATCTCCCGGTTTGCGCGTGCATATTTTCCATCCGGTCGAAATTGTGGATCCAGTCGGCCTTCAGGAAGTAGATGAGGAACACCACGGAGCTGAGGAACCAGGTGAGGGGATAGGCAAAGGATACGGTGCGGAGCTCGTTGACGTACTTCACCGCCACGGTGATATAGCTGACCCGAATGACGCACCAGCAGGCCAGCATGGTGAACATGGGCACCGTGGCCTTGCCCGCGCCCCGCATGATGCCGGCGATGCAATGGGAGAAGGCGAGCAGGCAATAAAACAGGCAGATGGTGCGCATATGCTCCGTGCCGTAGGCGATGGCCTCGGGGGAATCGTTAAACAGGCCGATGAGCTGTGGCGCGAAGAGATAGGACAGGACTCCGATCAGCTCCGCCATAACGGTGGAGCAGGCGATGCCGAATCCCACGCCCTTTTTCACCCGGTCGTGCTGCCGGGCACCCAGGTTCTGCCCGGTGAAGGTGGAGAGGGCCTGGGTGAAGCAGGTCACGGGCAGGAAGGCGAAGCCCTCCAGCTTGGAGTAGGCGCCGCAGCCGGCCATGGCGGATCTGCCGAAGGAATTGATGTTCGCCTGGACCACCACGTTGGCCATGGCGATGACGCTGTTCTGGATGCCGGAGGGAAGGCCGAAGCGGATGATATCCATAAGGCTCTTTTTGTCGAAGCGGATGCTGCGGATCCGCACCCGGTAGGGCTCCCGGGAACGGATCAGGTGGATGTAGCAAAGAAGGGCGCTGATGCCCTGGGAGATGGTGGTCGCCACGGCAGCGGAGCCCACGCCGAAGCCCAGCACCGCCACGAACAGCATATCCAGGCACACATTGACAAAGGTGGAGAAGATCAGGTAGTAAAGGGGGTGGCGGCTGTCACCCACGGCGTGGAGGATGCCCACGGCGATGTTGTACATCACCGTAAAGATGGCACCGCAGAAATAGTAGCGGAAATAGGAAATGGATTCCGGCAGCACCTCCTCCGGCGTGCCCATCCACTGCAGGATCACCGGGGTGAAGGTGACACCTGCCACCGTCAGCAGAAGGCCGGAGCACAGGCCGAAGGCGATGGCGGTGTGGATGGCCTTGCTCATGGCGGTGTAATCCCTGGCGCCGTATTGCCGGGCAATGATGATGCCGGCACCCATGGAAAGGCCGTTGAAAAAGCTGACCATCATAAAAATCAGGCTGCCGGAGGAGCTGACGGCTGCCAGGGCATTTTCGCCGATGTAATTGCCCACACACCAGGAGTCGAAGGCGTTATAAAATTGCTGGAATACATTTCCCAGAAAGACCGGCAGGGCAAAAAGCAGCATGGATCTCCAAATGGGGCCCTCGGTCAGGCTGTGCTTTGTATGCAAGGTATGACACTTCTTTCGATTGTAATAGTGGCTCCATTATACTCCCCGGGGAGGAAAAGGTCAATGTTCACTTGGCTGCATTTTGCCCCGCATTCGCCGCAAAGGGGGAAAATATGGTTTTGTTTCATAAAAATTGGACCGGTTTTTTGGCGAATATTTTTGGAATGGCTCGTTGTCAGTTGCGTATTTTTGTGTTATAATTTATCCAGCCAATTTCTGCCCCGTTGGGGCGGCGAAATTTATGTTATTGGAGGAATCACTTATGCCTATGCACATGGGTTTCCGTTGGTATGGCGAGGGCAATGACAAGATCAAGCTTTCCGATATCAAGCAGATCCCCGGCGTTACCAGCATCGTTTGGGCCTTGCACAACAAGATGCCCGGCGAGATCTGGGAGGAGCACGAAATCAAGGAAGTTATGGATCAGCTGCACGCTCACGGCTTCAACGGCGACGTTGTTGAGTCCGTCAACGTTCACGATGACATCAAGATCGGCAAGCCCACCCGCGACGGCCTGATCGAGAACTACAAGCAGTGCATCCGCAACCTCAGCAAGTTCGG
>CAZHEG010000268.1:0-1965 GCA_964531435.1 uncultured Oscillospiraceae bacterium
ATCGGCAATTTGACAGCCCCCTCTTAAAAGCGGGGGCCGGGGGCGCTGCCGCGCCAAAAAATACCCACGTCATTGCGAGGAGGGCGAATGCCCGACGTGGCAATCTCCTGGCACCATCTGTCCCACCGCACAGCACCTCCGGCGTTGTACCGGGAGATTGCCACGGCCCTGACGGGCCTCGCAATGACAGAGGGGGACGATGGCTGGGTGCGCCGCCATACGGGATTGCCACGTCGCCGCCCTTTGGGGCGGCTCCTCGCAATGACGTGCATATTTTTGGAGCTGCGAATTTGCCGGAATGTCCATAAAAACGCAATCTTTTACCCCACCTCTCCCGGCCGGCATATGCCGGCCACCCTCCCCAAAGGGGAGGGCATGATTGTGCGCCAAACTGAAATTTGCCATTCAAACTCCTTGCTATTTTCTGCCGAATGGAGTAAAATAGGAAGGTAATTTGTTTTGAAGGAAGCGTGACCACTATGACCATCGGTTTTGACAACAACAAATACCTGCAAACGCAGTCTGAGCATATTATGGAGCGGCTGGCCCAGTTTGGCGGCAAGCTGTATCTGGAATTCGGCGGCAAGCTGTACGACGATTACCACGCCGCCCGTGTGCTTCCCGGCTTTGAGCCCGACAGCAAGCTGAAGATGCTGCTGCAGCTGAAGGAGCGGGTGGAGATGGTCATCGCCATCAACGCCGCCGACATTGAAAAGAATAAGATCCGCGGCGACCTGGGCATCACCTATGACCGGGATGTGATCCGCCTCATCGATATTTTCCGCGGCCTGGGGCTGTATGTTTCCAGCGTGGTGCTGACCCGGTACAAGGAGCAGCCCGCCGTCAACGCCTTCCAGCAGCGGCTGGAAAGCCTGGGTGTAAAGGTCTACCACCACTACGCCATCGACGGCTACCCCGCCGACACCGCCCACATCGTATCCGACGAAGGCTTCGGCCGCAATGACTACATCGTCACCAGCCGGGAGCTGGTGGTGGTCACCGCGCCGGGCCCCGGCAGCGGCAAGCTCGCCACCTGCCTGAGCCAGCTTTACCACGAGCATCAGCGGGGCATCCGGGCGGGCTACGCCAAGTTTGAGACCTTCCCCATCTGGAACATCCCCCTGAACCACCCGGTGAACCTGGCCTACGAGGCCGCCACCGCGGATCTAAACGATGTGAATATGATCGATCCCTTCCACATGGATGCCTACGGTGTCACCACCGTCAACTACAACCGGGATGTGGAGGCCTTCCCCGTGCTGGTTGCCATGTTTGAGAAGATTCTGGGCCAGTGCCCCTACAAGTCCCCCACGGATATGGGTGTCAACATGGTGGGCAGCTGCATCGTGGACGACGAAGCCTGCCGGGAAGCATCCCGCCAGGAGATCCTGCGCCGCTACTACAACGCCATGTGCGACCAGAAGCAGGGCAAATGCGGCGACGAGCCTGTGCGTAAGCTGGAGCTTCTGATGCGCAAAGCCAAAGTGGATCCCGATGCCCGCCGGGTGGTGGCCCCCGCCCTGGCACTGGCGGAGCAGACCGGTGCCCCCGCCGCGGCCATGGAGCTGCCGGACGGACGGATCGTTCTGGGCAAGACCTCCGACCTGCTGGGTGCCTGCTCCGCGGTACTGATCAACGCCCTGAAGGCCCTGGGCGGAATGCCTGACAAGCTGCACCTGATCTCCCCCACCGCTCTTGATCCCATCCAGCACCTGAAAGTGGAGCATCTGGGCAACCGCAATCCCCGCCTGCACACCGACGAGACCCTCATCGCCCTGTCCATCTCCGCCGCCACCAACCCCTCCGCGGAGCTGGCCATGGAGCAGCTGAGCAAGCTGCGGGGCTGCGAGGTCCATTCCTCCGTCATTCTCTCCCCCGTGGACGAGCGGACGTTTAAGCGCCTGGGTGTCAACCTGACCTGCCAACCCAGATACAAAGGATAAAATTTGAGCCTGCAAGCACACT
>CAZHEG010000269.1:0-1962 GCA_964531435.1 uncultured Oscillospiraceae bacterium
GAAGTTCGACCAGATCGGATCCAGGATCTCCGGCAGCAGGATGCATGTGTAATCAGACCAGCCGGGATCGGTCTCGGTCCATTCATCATCGGAAGACCGGTAGGCGTAGGACTTTACCGCCGTCACCCCGGTAAAGAGAATCACCCCCGCATCTTCCCCATACTCGTCATTGCTGTGGGCGATAGCAGCAGCGCCATCCACCAGACACAGCATGCACTGCCCCAGGTCAACGATGGCAGATGCATCCACCACCTGGCAAATGTAGGCCCGGGGATAGGCTGACGCGTCGTATTGCGGCAGGTCCGGCAGCTCGATGCCGTTATACTTTGCCATATCAGAAGCCCTCCCAGCTCACCGCGCATTCAACGCCGTCACTGACCACGCAGACGGGGTAGTCATCGTCATTCAGGGTGATGACATCCGTGTGGGTCACGTTACCCTGCACCGTGGTGGTAACGGTAATGGTCTGGCCCTCCCGGACGGCTGCAATATTCGTCGCCTGCCGCAGGCCGGTGAGGTCCGTGTAGCCGTCCTCTGCCACCGTGACTACATCGGGCAGCACCGCGTCCATCGCCACCACATTGCCATCATCATCGGTGCCCAGGTACATATTGGGCGTCCAGCCGGAGTCCGCCAGCGTCCCGGCGATCTTCACGTAATCCTCCGAGTGGGTCTCCAGCCCAGGATTTTTGTTGACCCGCAGCTCCACGGTGAAGGTGTTCAGCTGAATCTCCTCCCGGGACAGCGCCACCGTCAGCCGCACCAGACCCGGCGCGGTGCACACCTGGGGTGCCAGGGCAACGGCGAGCACATTCTCCGCAAATCCGCAGGCCGCCGTCCCATCCGGGAGGGAGTCATAGGCCCCGCCGGTGCCGTCAGGCTTCATGAACCGCACCACCGCCGAAGCCTCCTCCGGGATGGTCCAGGCGGTTCCGTCGGCGTACAGGCTCAGCTCCAGGTTTCGGCTGTATCGGTCATCCTGCATGACCTCCACCGCGGGAATCCCGCCCTGCCGCACCAGATCCATGGTGATTTTGCTCGTGATAATCATTTGTTACAGCTCCTTTCAAAATTATACCTTTTCACCCCTCCCCTAAAAATTAAGGCCCGGTTGCACAGAACCGTGCAACCAGGCACCAAAAAATTGAAAAAAGCAAAAAAACAGGAGCGAAAACTCGCTCCTGTTGGGGGTTATGAGGTATATTTACCGGTCTGCTTTTTGCTCACGAGGATGCCCGCGATCACAAAGATCAGTACACCCAGCAGCGCCGCGCCGGCGATCACCGCCACGAGCACCCATGGAAACTCATCCTCAGTGTCATCTCCGCCGGACTGGGTGTTGCCGGGGTTCTGGTTGCCGCCGGTGGGTTCCGTGGTCTCCTGGGGCTGGGTCCCGTCACCGCCCTGAGTCTCATCCGGCTCGCTGGGCTCGGTAACAACAGGAGGCAGCTCGTCGGTCACAGGATGTCCGCACTCGATGCAGTAATAGGTGATCAGTCCCAGCGCTTCGTCCGGGTGACCCTCGTCCCAGATGTGGGCTTCGCTTTCCATGATCTCGCCGCAGGCGCACTGGTACCAGTGTCCGTTTTCGTCGCTGAGCCGGTCGCCGTAGGGGCTGTGCTCATGACTGTGGGCCGCCACGATCACATAGCCGCAGACGGTGCAGATCTGATCCGTTTCCTCCGTCGCTTCCCCGCCGGGGATATGCTCCACGGTTTCCAGGCGGTCACCGCAGTTGCTGCATTCGTGCCAGTGGCCCTCCGCGTCAAAGCTCCAGTAGCTGTTATAATCGTGCTCCACCGTCCGGGCCTTGCCGCAGGTGTTGCACTCGGCGTCGCAGTTGCCGTCGTAGCTGTGGCCCGTCGCCGCAATGGACTCCGTGTAGGTCTTGCCGCAGCCGCTGCAGGTAAAGGTCCTGACACCCTTGCCGGTGCAGGTGGCTTCCGTGGTCACCACGCCCTT
>CAZHEG010000270.1:0-1956 GCA_964531435.1 uncultured Oscillospiraceae bacterium
GCCTTTGGTGACAAATTTAAATCATTTCCGAAGGAAATACCATAATTTTTAACTTGTAATTTTTAATTATGAATTGGCGCGCTTGCGCAATAAGCTCCTATTTTTCAACCCTCCAAAGGGGTACGTTTTGGGGCGCGCCTGATTTTATATGCTCCACCGGGGGAAAACACTCCGGGGAATCGGTTCTGTCCCTTGCGAAAATGGGGAAACTGGTATATACTAAATCCATAGAAACGGAGGAATGGCTATGGACTTTAAGATTCTGTGTGTGGGTGACGTGGTGGGCAACCCCGGCATGGACCGGGTCCGCCGGTCGCTGCGCTACCTGAAGCGGCAGACAGGGGCAGATTTTGTCATTGTCAACGGTGAAAATGCCGCGGTGCTGGGCATCACCCCGGACCAGGCGGAGGATATTTTCGACGCGGGGGCCGATGTCATCACTCTTGGCAACCACAGCTTCGGAAAGCGGGAGATCGTGCCCTATCTGGAGGACTGCGGCCGGATCCTCCGCCCCGCCAATTACGCCCCGCAGATCCCCGGCCGGGGCTGGGGCGTGTATGACAGCAAGGCGGGCCCCATCGCCGTCATTGACCTCATCGGCCGCTGCGGCATGGACTACACCCCCGACAATCCTTTTTTGATGATCGATAAGATCCTGGCCCAGATCGAGGCGAAGATCATCCTGGTGGAGATCCACGCCGAGGCCACCTCTGAAAAACTGGCCATGGGCTACATGCTGGACGGAAAAGCCGCGGCGGTGTGGGGCACCCATACCCATGTGCCCACTGCCGATGCCATGGTGCTGCCCGGCGGCACCGGGTATGTGACGGATCTTGGCATGACGGGCCCCACCTATTCGGTGCTGGGCATCCGCCCGGATCTTTCTGTCAGCAAATTCCGGGGCGATCTTTATCAGCGTTACCAGTGGGCCGGCGGGCCCACCAAAATGGAGGCGGTGCTCTTTACCATCGACACCGCCACGGGAAAATGCCGGAAGGCGGAAAGGGTGGATCTGAGAGATGAAAATACTGCACAGCGCTGACTGGCACCTGGATTCGCCCCTCAGCGGTCACAGCGTGGAGAATGCCTCCTTCCTCCGGGGAGAGCTGCTGAAGATCCCGGAAAAGGTGGCGAAGCTGTGCCGGGCGGAGAATTGCGACCTGGTGCTGCTGTCCGGCGACCTTTTTGACGGTTCCTACACCCGCCAGAGCCTGACCCTGGTGCGCACCGCACTGGAGAATATGAAGGTCCCGGTGTTTATCTCGCCGGGAAATCACGATTTCTGCGGGCCGGATTCCCCCTATCTTCGGGAGGAATGGCCGAAAAATGTACACATTTTCAAGAAAGCCCAGATGGAGTCCGTTTCCGTGCCGGAGCTGGACTGCCGCATTTACGGCGCGGGCTACGAGAGCATGGACTGCCCGGGGCTGATCAAGGATCTGCGGGCCGGGGGAGAGGAGCGGTGGCACATCGGCGTACTCCACGGCGAAGTCAGCGCGGCATCCTCTTACTGCCCCATGACCCGGGATCAGGTGCGCCAGACAGGGTTACACTACCTGGCCCTGGGCCACATCCACAAGGGCGGCTCCCTGCGCTCCGGGGATACCCTCTGCGCCTGGCCGGGCTGCCCCATGGGCCGGGGCTTCGATGAGCTGGGCACCAAGGGCGTGATCATCGCCCAGCTGGGCGAGGGCGTCAAGGCGTCCTTCGTGCCGCTGGATACGCCCCGGTTCTACGACGAAACGGCGGAGGCGGGGGAGGACCCCGCCGAGGCGGTGGCGGCGCTGCTGCCCGCCATGCAGTCGGATGATTTTTACCGGGTGACCCTGACGGGCTACGCCGCCGGGATCGACCTGAAGGAGATCGCGGCCCGGTTCCCCCATGTTCCCAATCTGCAGCTCTTTGACGAAACATTGCCGGAGCTGGATCTGTGGGGCGCCGTGGGGGATGATACCC
>CAZHEG010000271.1:0-1950 GCA_964531435.1 uncultured Oscillospiraceae bacterium
GCCTTACCGCTTGGCGACATCCCAATGTGACGGGTCCGGCATCGGACACACTGGGTATTATAGCATACCCGGAATCGTTTTGCAATAGTAAATTTTCAAAACGGTGGGATTTTAAATCCGGCACGGATGGTTACCGTGCCGGATGCTTTTCCATAAATGCCAGAGCCATGGAGTAGAACAGGGTGGGGCCGATGTTGAAGAAGTGGCAGTCAAACAGGCTGGTCAGCAGCAGCGCCGCAATGGAGAGCCCGATGAAAATATTTTCCGTGGTGGGCTTGCGGATCAGCAGCAGGACTGTCTGGACCCGGTGCCAGAGGTAGGCGGCGATGCCGGCCACACCGCAGGACGCCAGCAGCTGAATGAGGGTATTGTGCCAGCGGGCAGGGAAGAAGGAGGTAAAGGCCTCCACATCGGACCATTCCTCCAGCACATAGTCCGTGGAGAAGAAGCTGCCGCCGAAGAGCGGGGCGCTGAGGAACTGGGCGATGCCCTCCTCGTAGCCGGCGAACCGGGAATTGACACTGCGGATGATGGTGAAGATCTTCAGGTACGACAGCGCCTCGTCGGGGTAGCGGATCAGAACCACCAAAAGCAGCACGGTAAAGGCGGCAAGATTGGTGATGACACAGACCCGGCGGTTCCGGGAACGGAAAAACAGCACCAGGGTGCAGACACCGTAAATGGCGACGGCAAACAGCACGGAGTTGCGGGAGCAGGTCAGGATAACGCCCGCCAGAAACAGCGCGCCGAACAGATTGTACAGCCAGCTGTGCTTTCGCACGCAGGCCATCTGAAAGGCGAAGGGGATCATCATGGTCAGCATGGCACCCATGTTGTTGTAGTTGCCCCAGCCGGTGTAGATCAGGTTCCGGTCGATCTCGCCGTCGGTCACGGGGTGCACCGTCAGGTACACTGCGATCACTTCCACCAGCAGCACGAAGCCCACCATTACCCCGGTCCAGCCGAAATAATGGGAGGGTGCCTTTTCCCATTTGACGGCGCCGCAGAAGACGTAATACAGCAGGCCGACGGAAAGGAACTGCAAAGCGCCAAAGACCAGGTTGTTCATCCCGTGGTCAAAGTAATGGCCGCTGAAAGCGCCGGCCAGCAGATAGGCGCAGCCCAGGGCGATGATGCCCGGCAGCAGGGTGCGCTTCGCCCGCAAAAAGGAGCGTCCGCCGATCTGGGGGTCCAGCACCAGGCGGGCGGTGATGACCGCGGCAAAGGTAAGCATCAGACCCAGCACCAGAAGTCCGCCATTGCCGGGGTAGAAGATGGAGTCCGCGGATGCGCCGGGATTGTTTCCGATGGAGGGGCTGATGTAGAAGCAGCTGAGAATGGGAATCAGGGGCAGCAGGTCATCGCCGAAGAGGCAAACCGTAACGCCCAGGGCGACGAGGCAGAAATAGACCGGCAGCTCCAGGGCAAAAGCATTGGAGCAGATGGTCAGAATACCGATTAGAATGAAATAGCTGCGGGACAAAAAGAAGGAATCCAATGTCCGCGTAAAGGGCATTTCCCGCAGACGGGCAAAAAATGGGTGCCGGGGTTGCAGACGTATGTCCATAAGGCATCTCCTGAAAAGCATTTGGGGAAGATTATAACAAAGGATTGGGTCGCTGTCAAATTAAGATTTCATGAATAAAAGCCCTGCATCCCGGGGGATGCAGGGCTGGGGTGGAAAATTACAGGCCGAAGTAGCGCTTGGCGTTGTAGTAGCTGATGCCTTCGACGATCTTCTTCAGGCTGGACTCGTGGTTGGGATACTCGCCGTTCTCGACCCAGTGGCCCACCATGTTGCACATAATGCGGCGGAAGTAGTCGTGACGGGCATAGCTCAGGAAGGAGCGGGAGTCGGTCAGCATGCCGACAAAGTTGCCCAGAACACCCAGGCTGGCCAGGGTGCGCATCTGATCCTCCATGCCGTGCTTGGTGTCATTGAACCACCAG
>CAZHEG010000272.1:0-1946 GCA_964531435.1 uncultured Oscillospiraceae bacterium
TTGTACAAACCGCGTTATTGGACCGTTACGGTGGATTCGCTGGGGTCAGCTGGCGTAACGATGTGAGTGTGTTCCTCAACAAAGGGATTATCTACCTGCACCTCAAGGAGAGGCAGCATGCCGGCTAGGGTGACGAGCAGACCCAAAACCATAGCGGCGGACAGCACGATTTTCCCCCAGGAGGGGAGACTCAGCCTGCCCGAGCGCATCCACAGCATGGTAATGACCGTCAGCGCGATGCCGGCAGCCAGCATGATCAGGGAGATAATTTCACCCATATTAATATCGATTCTCATGATTTCACCTCACCATCGCGATCGTCAGAAACAGCCAAAGGGGCAGATATACAGCCCAAGCGCATTTCAGACCCACATTCTTTTTACACAGCAGGCAGATCAGGCCGCACAGTAAAAACGGCAGAGCGATGGCAATGCCCAACAGCAACAGATCCACAAAAATACCCACCACTGTAAATACGATCAGACACAACCCACCGAAAACCATCAGAATGATACCAAGGATCTGCTGCGTGGACAGCCCCTGCTTTGACGGGGTGGCCGGGGGTGCAGGCGGTGCTGGTTCCGCCTTTTCTTTTCCTGTCACCAATTCATCGATGCTTACGCCGAAAATGTCCGCCATTTTTACAAGCTTCTCCAGCTCCGGCACGGCGGAATCGTTTTCCCATTTGCTCACCGATTGGCGGGATACTTCCAACGCATCTGCAAGATCTCCCTGGGACATATTTTTTTCTGTCCGCAGACGGTAAATGTTTTCACCTAAATTCATCGGGATACCTCCTTTGTGTGTTCACCGGTGTGGGATTATAATACCATCCGGCGGGCTCCGTGTCCACCAATCCGCCTTTAAAATTTAGCAACCAGCGGTTGCACCCCCACAAATCGGGGCGATGACCGTTTGATTTAGCGGCGTGCAAACTGAAAAAAATAACCGCCGGATCGCTCCGGCGGTGTATTCATCAGCTGCAGCCGCAGTCGGCGTCGCAGGCGGTGGAGGTGAACTGCTGGGTGGGGAAGGGGATCTGGCTGAACATCTCGCAGGGATCCTCGTCGCAGCCGGCGGAATCCCGGCATTCCTTGGTGGGGATGGCGTATTCCAGGAAGGGGACAACGATCTGTGCGTCCCGCTCCAGGCGGATGATGGAGAACTGCCCCAGGGTGACGAACAGCTGGCGGCGGTCATGGCTCACCACCAGAGCGTCATCGAAGAGGGCTGCCACGGCATCGGGGATCTGGGCGGCGCAGAAATCATGCCGGCGGTCGCAGACCTCCTTGACCTTGGAGCTGAGGATCATGGGATCCAGCACCTCCACCACCGCGGTGGGGCGGTTGAAGCGGCGGGTAGTGACGCCGTCCGCGCCGCCGATGCGGGTGTCGCTGGTGAAAATGTGGGCCCGGCTGTCCTCGCCGCAGAGGACGGCCCGCTTGGAGAAGGTGGCAAGGCCGCACAGGGCAACGGGGCGGGCGGTGCCGATGGTGGCGTCAGCCAGGATGCGGTAGTAGAAGGTGACGTCAACGCAGTAGTGCTGCCTGTCGAAGGCTACGGGTTCTACGTCGATGTAGGCGCACAGCAGCTCCGCGCTGCGGACCCGGACATTGGCGGCGTTGTCCAGAAGCTGCTGGGAGCTTTGGGTCAGGTAGACCCGCAGATCTTCAATGCAGTCTTTGTCACGGCAGGCATCCGTGATCTTCCGCACGTGAATGGACAGAGTGTCCTGACATTGTTCGGACATGGTGATACCTCCTATAAGAGTATGCGTGAAGCGAATCGCTTACAGGACAGTTTATGCACCCATTCCCCGGATGTGCAGAAAGTCGAAAGGGGTTGCGGCAAAAAACAACCCCGGACGGTTGTCCGTCCGGGGAGAAGGAGCATTCAGGAGCGCAGGAAACGCTTTCTCGCGATGTTGATGGGGCCTTCGGTCATAT
>CAZHEG010000273.1:0-1942 GCA_964531435.1 uncultured Oscillospiraceae bacterium
CCCCCTCTATTAAAAATGAACCCCCTAGAGATAAAGTGAACCCCCTTTGATTCAGAATACCACCCAGGCAGACTTGGCGATATAATTACTATTGACAACTGTATGTATCGATGCTATATTGTGTATATCGTATATATACAATCTGTTGAGGTGCCATATGGATATCATTTTAAGCAATTCATCCGGTGAGCCGATCTACCAGCAGATCGTCACCCAGATCAAGGGACACATTATGAGCGGTGCGCTTGCGGCGGGGGACGCCCTGCCTTCCATGCGGCTGCTGGCCCAGCAGCTTCGCATCAGCGTCATTACCACCAAGCGTGCCTATGAAGAACTGGAACGGGAGGGCTTTATTGAGAATTTTACGGGCAAGGGCTGCTTTGTGAAGGCGCAGAACCCGGAATTTCTGCGGGAGGAAACCATCCGTCAGACGGAGGAGCTTCTGCTCAAAGCCTGTGAAAAGGCCCGGCTGGGCGGCCTGACTCTTGAGGAAATGAAAGAAATGCTGGAACTGATGTATGGAGGAGATACAGATGCCTGATTACGAAAACGCCATTGAAATCAAGGACTTAACCAAGAAATACGACGGCTTTACGCTGGATTCTATCAGCTTTACGGTTCCCAAAGGGTGTATCATGGGCTTCATCGGTCAGAACGGCGCGGGAAAGACTACCACCATCCGGGCGCTGCTGAACATCATCAAGACAGACGGCGGCTCCATCCGGATGCTGGGCATGGATCACGTGAAAGACGAGTACGCCATCAAGGAGCAAATTGCCGCTGTCTTTGACGAGCTGCCCTTCCATGAGAGCTTCACTGCCAATCAGGTGAACACCATGTTCAAGGGACTCTACGGAAACTGGAACGAGGAACGGTTCTTTGCTTACTTAGATAGATTCTGCCTGCCCCGGAAAAAGAAGATCGCAAAATTCTCCAAGGGCATGAAGATGAAGCTGCAAATCGCCACGGCCCTGTCCCATGGGGCAAGGCTGCTGATCATGGACGAGGCCACCACTGGCCTTGATCCGGTGGTGCGCAATGAAATTCTGGACATCTTCCGGGAGTACATCCAGGACGAGGATCACAGCATCCTTATGTCCAGCCACATCACCAGCGATCTGGAGAAAATCGCAGACTGCGTCACCTTCGTTGACCGGGGCAAGATTCTGCTGACGGGCTTCAAGGACGAAATTTTGGAACGCCATGGCGTGATGAAATGCACCAAGGCGAATTTTGAAGCCATTCCCGCAGGGGATTATATCAGCGCCCGTGTGAATGACTTTGGGACCGAACTGATGGTAGCAGATATATCTGCCGCCAAAAGACAGTATCCCGACGGCACCTTTGACCGGACCACCCTGGAAGAGATCATGCTTTTCTACGTTAATCAGGAAAAGAAGGTGTGGCAGTGATGAAAAAAAGTTCTTTCGGGGCACTGCTATACCGGGAACTGATTCTGTGCAGAAAGTCACTGATGGCCTATGTGGTTTCAACGCTGATTTTTACCATGATCCCGATTCTGGTGATCCTCAGTCTGCAATATGGGAATCTGACCATGCTGCCGGAAAATATCGTGGCGGAAATCCGGGTCAACAATGATCTGATGCTGACGCTGTATGCGGTCATCTGCCCCTGTATGCTAGTCATGGCCATTGCGGAATCTGCTGTTTTTGATACCCAAATCAAATGGGACCGGTTCCGCAGAAGTACGCCTGTGAAGCCTGCCCAGATGGCCCTGGCCAAGTATGTATTGTTACTGATTCTGCTGCTTATATCTGTGGCGGTTTCCGCTGCCGTAATGGGACTTTGCCATGGTCTGCTGGGTTCACCTGTGCTGAAAACGGATATCGCTGTCATTATGGCGCTGATCACGATCATCAGTATGCTGACTGTGACGGCCCAGGTGTTCATCATGCTGCTTCGCTCCGTGGACAAGGGTATG
>CAZHEG010000274.1:0-1931 GCA_964531435.1 uncultured Oscillospiraceae bacterium
TGCTCCCGGGCAAAGGTCTGACCGTCCCGGAAATAGGGGCGGAAATCCCGGTACAGGAAGGTGACGCCGTATTGATGGGCGGCCCGCTCCGCAACGTCGCGCATCAGCTCGTGGTTCTGGTAGGGGCTGATGAACAGGGACGAGGTGAAGCTGTCGAAGCCACCCTCGGCGGCCATTCTCGCCGTGTCGAACAGGCGCATCTCGTAGCATTTGACGCAGCGGCCCTGGATGTCCTCCGCCACTTCCCGGACAAAGGGCCGCAGGCCGTAGTCATCCCGCTCGATGACGGGCAGCTCGATGGTGGCGGCGTACTCCCGCAGGCAGTTGCGCCGGGCCCGGTATTCGGTGAAGGGGTGGATGTTGGGGTTGTACCAGTAGCCCGTCACATCGAACCCATCGGTGCGCAGCACCTCAATGGGCTGGTTGGCGCAGGGCGCGCAGCAGATGTGCAGCAGTGTTTTCATGCCTCTTCCTCCAATTCACCCAGCACGCCGTCGCGGTACAGGGCTGTGATCCGCACGGGGCGAATCTCATTGTGCAGGCCGGCGGCAGTGACATAGACCTTGACATAATTGGGGGCGTGGCCCACGAAATGCTCTCCCTCCGCCTCCTCGAACAGCACCTCCTGCGTACTGCCGATGAGCGCTTCCCGGTAGGCGCGGCTCATATCTTCCGCAACGGCAATGGCGGCGCGGCTGCGCTGCTCCTTGGTTTCGTTGCTGTGCTGGCCCGGCATCCTGTCCGCCGGGGTCCCGGGCCGCCGGGAATAGGGGAAAATGTGCATATCCGCGAAGGCGCATTTTTGGATGAATGCCAGGCTTTCGGCAAATTCTTCTTCGGTTTCGCCGGGGAATGCTACGATCATATCGGTGGTGACGGCGCAGCCGGGGAAATATTTTTTCAGCAGCTCCACACTTTCAAAATACCGGGCGGTGTCGTATTTGCGCCGCATCCGCTGCAGCACGGTGTCGCTGCCGGACTGCATGGACAGGTGGAACTGGGGGCAGAGGTTGGGGTAGGCCGCCATGACGCGGCAGAATTCCCCGGTGATGACCCGGGGCTCCAGACTGCCCAGCCGGATCCGAACCTCCGGCACCGCCTCGCACAGGGCGGTGAGGAGCAGGGTCAGCGGCGGCTTTTCCGGCAGATCCCGGCCCCAGCCGGCGATCTCGATGCCGGTGACCACGATCTCCCGGTAGCCCCGCCGGGACAGCTCTTTGGCCTGTTCCACCGCCACGTCCAGCGGCGCGGAGCGGATGGGCCCCCGGGTGTAGGGAATGATGCAGTAGGAGCAGAAATTCACGCAGCCGTCCTGAACCTTCAGCATGGCCCGGGTCCGCTCCTCCAGCCCTCCGGCGGGGAGATCTTCAAAGGAAACGCGCTTCAGGGCGTTGTCCACAGCTTCCATAGGCCGGCGGCTGTTCACTTCCTCCACCAGCAGCTCCACGAAGGCCCGGCGGTCGCTGCTGCCGCCGATGAGATCCACGCCCAGCGAGCGCACCGCGTCGGCAGCGTGCTGGGGATAGCAGCCGCAGACCGCGATCACCGCGCCGGGATGGGCCTTGCGGCAGCGGCGGATGACCGCCCGGTTCTTCTTGTCCGCCACGGCGGTGACGGAGCAGGTGTTCACCACATAGCCGTCGCATTCCTCGTCAAAGGTGCCGATCTGGTGGCCCATGTCGGTCAGCAGCCGCTCCATGGCCTGGGTCTCGTATTGGTTTGTTTTGCAGCCAAGGGTGTAGAAGGCAAATTTCATGGGCATCACCGCGCTTATCACATAGTTACATCCATTATACACTACAATTTCCCGCTTGGCAACAAAAAACCGCAAACCACCGGTGGCCCGGAATGACAGCAATTTTGGAAATTCGCAGCAGTGTAGGGGCGGATATCATCCGCCTGCCCCGCCAAAAAATATCCACGTCATTGCG
>CAZHEG010000275.1:0-1920 GCA_964531435.1 uncultured Oscillospiraceae bacterium
CCTCCAGTCCGGCTTTGAAAATGCCGACGATCACCGGTACTTACAGACCGTTGCCGCCAAGTATGGCGTCCATTTCTCCCGTCCCGGCAACGGCATTTGCCACCAGGTCCATTTGGAACGGTTCGGCAAACCCGGCAAGACCCTCATCGGCTCCGACAGCCATACCCCCACCGCCGGCGGACTGGGTATGCTGGCCTTCGGTGCCGGCGGTATGGATGTGGCGGTGGCCATGGGCGGCGGCGCGTATTACATCACCATGCCGAAAATGTATAAGGTCAATCTCACCGGCGGGCTTCCCCCCTTCGTCACCGCCAAGGATATCAGCCTGGAGCTGCTGCGCATTCTCTCCGTCAAGGGCGGCGTAGGGGCCATCATCGAGTGGGGCGGCCCCGGAATCCGCTCCCTTACCGTGCCGGAGCGCTCTACCATCACCAACATGGGCACCGAGCTGGGGGCCACCACCTCCATTTTCCCCGCTGACGAGGTGACCCGGGCATTCCTGGCCGCCCAGGGAAGAGAAGATGATTTCGTCCCGGTTTCTTCCGACCCGGACGCGGAATATGACCGGGTAATCGACATCGACCTGTCCAGGCTGAAGCCCATGATCGCCTGCCCCCACAGCCCGGACAATGTGGTTCCCGTGGAGAGCCTGGGGGGCGTAAAGGTGGATCAGATCTGCATCGGCTCCTGCACCAATTCCTCCCTGCTGGATCTTATGAAGGTCGCCGCCATCCTCAAGGGCAAGACGGTGGCCCCCGGCGTCAGCCTCTCCATTTCCCCCGGCTCCCGCCAGGTTTTGACCATGCTTTCCCAGTGCGGCGCGCTGGCAGATATTTTAGCCAGCGGAGCCCGGCTTCTGGAATGCGCCTGCGGCCCCTGCATCGGCATGGGCTTTTCCCCCAATTCCGGGGGCGTATCCCTGCGCACCTTCAACCGGAATTTCCAGGGCAGAAGCGGCACCAGGGATGCCCAGGTGTATCTGGTCTCCCCGGAGACCGCGGCGGCCTCCGCCCTGACCGGCTTCATCACCGACCCCACCACTCTGGAGCCCATCCCGGCCATGGCGCTGCCCGCAGCCTTCCATATTGACGATTCCGCGGTCCTCCCTCCGGCGCGGGACGGCAGCGCCGTGGAGATCCTTCGGGGGCCCAACATCAAACCCTTCCCCAAATCCAAGGCATTCTCGGATTCTCTTAGCGCAAAGGCGGTGCTGAAGGTGGGGGACAATATCACCACCGACCATATCATGCCTGCCGGTGCCAAGATCCTGCCCTACCGCTCCAATATCCCCCATCTGTCCCGGTATTGCTTCGAGATCTGCGACCCGGCATTCCCGGAGCGGGCAAAGGCCGCGGGGGACGGCATCATCCTGGCGGGCAGCAATTACGGTCAGGGCTCCTCCCGGGAACACGCTGCCCTAGTGCCCATGTATCTGGGCATCCGGTGCGTTCTGGCGAAGAGCTTCGCCAGAATCCACGCCGCCAACCTGATCAACGCCGGAATCCTGCCCCTGACCTTTGAAGATCCCGGGGATTACGACGCCCTGCAGCAGGATCACAGCCTGCGCCTTACCGATATCCGCAGGGGCATGGCGGCGGGGAAGATCACCGTTGTGGACGAAACCACCGGCAAGACCGTCACCGCCCTGTGCAATTTTACGCCCCGCCAACAGGAGATCCTGCTGGCCGGCGGCCTGCTGAACTACACCAAAAACGGCGGGCAATAAGTTGGAATTTATCTAACGGTTACCGCAAGAGTTGTCATCCCGAGGGTCGCGCAGCGAAGTCGAGGGATCTACGCATTTCGTTGACATTTGCAGTAAAATCGGTGCCAAGATCCCTCGGCTCCCATTCGGTCGCTCGGGATGACAGCGATGTTGGAAATTCGCAACAGTGTAGGGGCGGATATCATCCGCCTGCC
>CAZHEG010000276.1:0-1899 GCA_964531435.1 uncultured Oscillospiraceae bacterium
GAAAGACTGACCAAAAGTAGTGAAAATAGGGGTAAGAAATCCTAAAAGTAATGTAATTACTCTTGCTTCATTACATATAAATCTATGTCAATTTCGGTTCTTGTCGCGTAGCAAAAATCAATTACTTTCAACGATGGTGCAAGGCAGGGATTCGTGTTACCGACATATATCGTAGGAACAATTTCCAAGGTAAAAACAACATTAAACTCATTCCTAATTCTGTTCAGCAAGTCAACCTTATCAAAAAGTGGATCGATCGTTTTATGCATTTGGTTTTCTGTCAGCACATCATATTGCTCACACCGACCGATTTCCCACGAAGAAAAATCGTATTCCGTTCCGTTGCGGCGCTTATCTCCGATTTTCCAAGACCTGTCAGGCTGTAACCCCAACCGTTCTGTAATAATATCTGGATTGAAATCACCGGTAACTCTGAAATATGTGTAACAACAGTTTTCCATTATTTCACATTCTCCTTTGCGGTTCTGCAAGAAGCGATTAACATTACGCGCAAAGATGCGCATTTGGAAGAAAGCGCTTTATACGATTGCTCGTCAATGTAATTGGTTTTATGCAATAATTCGAGCCAATAGCCTGTTTCACTTGCTTCTTTTAAGGCGATTTCAAGCTTGGAAATAAAATCTTTCTTGCCCTGGGCATATTGTGCTTCGTGGACATTGGCGCCTATGCTTGTTCCGCTTCTGCCAATCTGATTGGCGATAATAGATTCGTGGTTAGCTTTCAAATGCTTTACGAGATTTATAATATCCACAGAAAAATCCATAGAAAGGTCTGCAAGTTTATTCTCTCTCATAAAATCGCCTCCTTTTAGTTAATTATATCACAAAAATCGACACATTTCAATGATGCATCGCCTGTCGGCGATATGATGTTATGCTTCGCATAATGATGTTGCTCCCTTTGGTCGCAATGATGCGATGTTTGCCAAAACATTAGGCGAAGCCGACATCGTTAGCGAAAGCGGCATCATTAGTGAAACGACATCATTTGCCGCAGGCAAACATCATTCAAAAAGACCACTTTTGTCTGGTAGACAAAAGTGGTCTTTTTGTTGGCACCCCCGGCGAGACTCGAACTCACTACCTTACGCTTAGGAGGCGTACGCTCTATCCTGGTGAGCTACGGAGGCGTGCCAGGTTATTGTATCCGAAAACCGGATCAATGTCAAACCTTTTCTTCCTCACGCTCCGCAGCTGCCGTGGTTTGGCCCTGGGCAACGCCGCTGGTGCTTTCCTTCATAAACAGGATCTTCACCGTGGCAAACATCAGCTTGATATCCTGCAGCAGGGACATCTGGTTGATATACATCAGGTCCATGCGCAGCTTGTCGTAGGGGTCTGTATTATACCGGCCAAAGACCTGTGCAAGACCTGTCAGGCCCGCCT
The DNA here is from genome assembly GCA_964531435.1 of uncultured Oscillospiraceae bacterium. Lineage (GTDB taxonomy): Bacteria > Bacillota > Clostridia > Oscillospirales > Oscillospiraceae > Faecousia. The sequence continues at coordinate 1,407 of CAZHEG010000276.1, forward strand.
TGACCTGCAGACGCAGGTTGAATGCAGGCATCATTTCCTCGTACTGCCGGGCGATCTCAGGTCGCTCGGGACGGGGGCCGACGATGGACATATCGCCCCGGAGAATATTGATCAGCTGGGGCAGCTCATCAATGCGGCAGGCACGGATGATCCGGCCCACCGGGGTGATGCGGTCGTCATGCTCACTTGCCAGCCGGGCAACACCGTCCTTTTCGGCGTTGACGCCCATGCTGCGGAATTTCAGGATCTCAAATTCACGGCCATCCTTGGTCAGCCGGATCTGCTTATAGAGGGCCGGGCCGCCGTCATGCAGCTTTACTGCCGCGGCGGTGATCAGCATGACCGGGCTCAGCACCACCAGCGCAAGGCCGGAGATGATCACGTCCATAGCCCGCTTGACGGCAGCGTATTCGATCTTGAGGGACGCGCGCGTGATCCGGAAAACCGGTACACTGAACAGCTCGGAGGGCTTCGCGCCCATCATGATCACGTC
>CAZHEG010000277.1:0-1894 GCA_964531435.1 uncultured Oscillospiraceae bacterium
CATAATCCCGGCAGTCCCGCCCGTAGGCCGTCAGGCCAAAATCGGAATAGACCTGTCCGGTGAGCTCCCGCACCGACTCCACCGTGACCTCCTCCAGGCCATAAACCTGATGCTCAAGGGCCGCGTATGCCGCCTGCTCCACGAAAACGCAGAGGCTGTCCGCCATCTTCAGCGCCGTCAGGGCTTCCGTTTCGGTGCAGTAGCTCAGGCTCAGATACTCCAGGCCCTGGGAGAAAATTTCCGCCACATCCACCCCGGCGATGCTTCCCCCGGCGGCGTAATCGCTGCAGAAATGTCCAAACTCATGGACGAAGGTCAGCTTATCGTCCTGCGTCATGCCGGGGCTCACAAAAATGAAGGGTGTGTAATAATCAAACAGAAAGACCTCAAAGGACGCGCTGTACTTGTTTTCGCTGTAAGAAATATCGTACAGGGAGCCTCTTTCCAGCAGCCGGAAGGCATATTCCGCCGTACCGCCCAGGGCGGCGGCGCACTGGCGGACATAGTCAAAGGTGCTCTCCTCATCGCAGTAGGTCATGGCTGCCGACCAGACACCGGTGTCCAGCCCGGTATATAATTCCACCAGCTCCTCCCGGATCTGCCCGGCATATTCCATTGCCTGGTCCGGGGTGTAATCCCGGTAGAAATAGAAATCGTAGGCAAACTCCGGATAGCTTTCATAGCCGGCATAGGCGGCGATCTCCTGGCGCAGGCGCACCAGCTGGACGTAGACCTCCTCCAGCTTCTCGCCGTAGCCGCTGAAAAATTCCTCGGAGTAGTATTCTGCCTCCGCTGACAGGGCGCTGAGCTCATAGTATTGGTCCAGCAGCCCCGACTCCTCCTCCATCAGGGCGGTGAAGGTCTCGTCCCAAAGGCTGTCGCCGTCGTACCAGTCAAAGAAGCCTTCGCCGAAGTATTCCTCCGCCTCCAGCTCCTCCCGCAGGGGGCAGTCCGCCAGGGCGTAGAGCATCCGGTCCATCCCCGCGGAGATCTCACTGCTGTATTCCAGGCAGTAGCCGTATTCCTCATTCCAGTAGATATCCGTCATATCGGTGCAGTAGCGGATATTCGCCAGGGAGTAATTGGTGCAGAAGCTGTAATATAAGCCGTACATGGTGTACACCGACTCCATCAGCGCCGCCGCGTCCTCTTCGCTTTCCACCGCCTGCATGGTCTTTTCCAGCTCCAGCCGGAAGGTATCCATATCCGGGCGGGTGTACTCCATATCCTCGTAGCTTGTCAGCAGCCCCAGCTGCAGGATGCTTTGCAGCTGCTCCATCAGCCCCACGGCGGTGCAGCCTGTCAGCAGCATTGCCACCGCCAGCACCGCGGCCAAAAGGGCCATCCACTTTTTCTTCATTGCGGCATCCTCCTTTTTTCTTTTCAGGATACCATAAATGCCGCCCCAGCGCAATATTTTCCTTTACAAAACCCGCCGCCGGGTGGTAAAATAATGGCAGAATGGAGGCTCGCCTATGTCCAAACTGAATTTTGATATCCTCGCCATCGCCCGCTGCGATTCCCAGTACCGCAGTGAAAGAATGGCGGAATACGGCCTGAAGGGCTGCCATACCAGCTATCTGATCAATATCTGCGGCTGCCCCGGCATCTCCCAGGACAAGCTGGCTCAGCGCATCTATATCAACAAAAGCAATGTGGCCCGGCAGGCCGCCTTTCTGGAGGAGCAGGGCTACATCACCCGCCGCCCCTCGGAGACCGACAAGCGGGTGATGGAGCTGTACCCCACGGATAAGGCGCTGGCGCTGCTCCCCGCGATCCGCGGCATTTTGCAGGATTGGGACGACATGATCACCGGCGATATGTCCCCCGAGGAGGCCCAGACCGTGATCCGGACTCTGGAAAAGATGAAGGACACCGCCGGCCGCTGGATGAA
>CAZHEG010000278.1:0-1892 GCA_964531435.1 uncultured Oscillospiraceae bacterium
GCGAAAGCATTCAGGACTTTTTTGTTTTCAGCCGTATCAATTTTTAACTTTTTGAAAACTACAACTTGATTTAAGCTATAATTCAGTGTACAGTAGTAAAATAAGCCTGTAACCCGAAACCAAAGGAGAATACCCTATGGAAAACTATGAGCATGATGAAATCGATCAGGAAGAGCCTGTGATCCGGCTCCCCGAAATTATGCCGGAGCCTGCGCCCGCGGAACCGGAGAGCTCTGCGCCTGCGCTTGAGGAACCGGCACCCCAGGAAGCACCTGCTTCCGAAGAGGAGCACACCCGGTTTGAAGTCTACCACGAGCCGGAGCCTGCCCCCATGCCCGAAAAGCCTGAGAAAAAGAAGAGCAAGGGCTGGATGACCACATTGGTCGCCATTTTGGTGGTGGCCCTGGTGGCGCAGACGGCGCTGCTGGCGGTATCGCTGTCCAATTCCAGGTCCATTGCCGGCACCTTTATCAATGATAACGGCGAGCTGGTCGTTTCTTATTCCGACGGCAGCACCCAGAATCTGGGTGTTGTGGTGGGCAAGGATGGCACCAACGGTACCAACGGCTCCAATGGCACCACCACCGTCATCACCACCTCGGACACGGATCCCATCGCCATCAGCAACGGCCTGCGCAGCTCGGTCAGTATTTTCTGCACCTTCGTGCAGGAGAGCCGCCGGGGAAATACCACCAACTATTATTCCGCCGGCTCCGGCGTGATCTACCAGCTGGACAAGGAAACCGGCAGCGCCTTTATCGTCACCAACTACCACGTGGTGTACGATCCTGACAGCCGCCAGGATAACGGCATCGCCGAGACCATCAATGTTTATCTCTACGGCTCCGAATACAACGGCATGGAGATGCAGGCCACCTATGTGGGCGGCTCCATGTATTATGACCTGGCTGTGCTGTATGTGCAGGGCAGCGAGCTGCTGCGCCAGTCCGATGCTGTGGCTGTCACCATTGCGGATTCCGACCTGGTCCAGGTGGGCAGCACCGCCATTGCCATCGGCAACGCCGAGAGTGAGGGCATTTCCGTCACCTCCGGTGTGGTCAGCGTGGCTTCTGAGTATATCACCATGACCGCGGCGGACGGCTATACCTCCGTGGATTACCGGGTCATGCGGGTGGATACCGCTGTCAATTCCGGCAATTCCGGCGGCGGCCTGTTCAATGAGGATGGCCAGCTCATCGGCATCGTCAATGCCAAGACGGTGGACGATGGCGTGGAAAACATCGGCTACGCCCTGCCCTCCGCGGCTGTGAAGGCGGTGGTGGATAACATCATTTACTACTGCTTCAACACGGACTGCGAGGATGTGATGCGGCCCATCATGGGCATCACCGTGCTGACCATCGACTCCCGGGCGGAGTACGACGGGGAAACGGGCCTGCTGACCATCGTTGAAACGGTGGAGGTGCAGGAGGTCAGCAGCAATCAGATCGGCTCCGTGTTCATGCCCGGCGATATCCTGGTCAGCGTCAGCATGAATGGCACCGGGAAGCAGCTGACCCGGCAGTATCACGTCATTGACCTGATGATCACCGCCCGTGTGGGGGATGTGGTGGAATTCACCGTTCTGCGGGACGGCGTGGAAACCAAGCTGCAGGTCACCGTGACGGCGGATTGCCTGACCGCGTATTGATGGCTGCTATTTGAGGGATATATTCGAGTTTATCTTGCAGTTGGATAACGCACCGAACCCTTGCCCCCCGCATTCATGAGGGGGGTGCCCCAGTGAGAACACTGGGGCGGGGGGAGTCAAAAAACGCAGATTGGGGCGAACTCCCCCAGTCAAATTGCCTGATATCGGCAATTTGACAGCCCCCTCTTAAAAGCGGGGGCCAAGGGCGCTGCCGCGCCAAAAAACGTACGTCATTGCGAGG
>CAZHEG010000279.1:0-1892 GCA_964531435.1 uncultured Oscillospiraceae bacterium
TTTTTGCCGGGGGAGATCTTGGAAATTACGGATCGATAAGTCTGGATGAATAACAAATGAATATATGCAGAATTATATACATAAATATTCGGGACAAGATGGGTTTGGAATATACAATTATACAAAAAATTACCAACAAAATGTGCACTGTGCTGAAAAAATAGGGAAATAACAGGCCTATGTTTGTAATCAAGGCCAATTGACGGTGAATATTATTCGTGCTAAAATTCATTCATCAATCATAAATGCCCGCAAGGGAAAAGGAGATTTGAAAATGAAAAAGATTATCGCGCTGACCCTGGCCGCTCTGCTGAGCGTTGGCATCTTCGCCGGCTGTGCATCCGGCAGTGGCAGCAGCACCGATGAGACCCTGTACACCATCAGCGGCAACTTCACCAATACGGAAGTGACCACCGTGACCGAAGGCAAGCTGACCGTTGCCGTTTCCCCCGACTTCGCTCCCATGGAGTTCGTTGACCCCACCAAGACCGGTCAGGATATGTATGTCGGCTTCGACATCATCCTGGCAAAGTACATTGCTGACTCCCTGGGCCTGGAGCTGGTGATCATGCCTCTGGACTTCAACGCCTGCCAGACCGCTGTCTATGCCGGCACCGTGGATATGTCCATCTCCGGCTTCTCCTGGACTGAGGAGCGCGAGACCAAGTACAACATGTCTGATTACTACTACGCCGGCGAGAACGAGAACGAGCAGGTCCTGATCACCCTGAAGAGCAACGAGGGCCTGTATGACACCGCTGAGAAGCTGGCCGGCGTGAAGGTCGGCGCCCAGAACGCGTCCCTGCAGCAGTCCCTGGTGACTGCTCAGCTCCCCGACAGCGAGCTGGTGCTGTTCACCGACCTGGGCACCGCTGTCCTGCAGCTGAAAAACGGCGACTTCGCCTGCCTGGCTGTTGCCGACGGCAATGCCGACGCCATCATCGCCAACAACCCCGATCTTGCCAAGTCCGGCTTCGCCTTCTATGTTGACCCCAAGGAGACCGGCAACGTGATCCTGCTGCAGAAGGGCAATGATGACCTGACTGATGTGGTCAATCAGATCCTGGCTGAGACTGAGCAGTATTGGGATGCCTGGTACACTGCTGCCGAAGCCATCTCCGGCATCGACCAGAGCTACGATGAGGACGGCAATCCCATCACCGACTGATCTCACCGCAAAGTGTACGGTACAAGACCGGCAGCCCAAGGGTTGCCGGTCTTGATGCGGCTTTCCTGATCGCCTTGCAAGAGCAGATCCCCCCCGAGCCGCTTTTGCAAGACGGCCAGATAACGGTTCTGAATTAAGATTTTGAAAGGATATTACATATGGATTTTAGCCAGTTTATTCCCAATATTGTGGAGATTCTGCAGAAATACTGGAAACTGTTTCTGTTTGAGGGTCTGAAGAACACCCTGATCCTGACCTGCATCTCTGTGGCCCTGGGCACCGTTCTGGGTGCGCTGGTGGCACTGATGCGGATGTCCAAATCCAAGCTCCTGCGGTTTTTGACCTCCGTTTATATCGAAGTCATCCGCGGCACCCCCATCCTGCTGCAGCTGTATGTGTTCTACTTCGTGCTGCCTAATATTTTCACATTCCTGAAGCTCAGCCAGTTCATGTGGGTCTCTGTCGCCCTGTGTGTCAACTCCGCGGCTTACGTTTCCGAGGTCATCCGAAGCGGCATTCAGGCCGTGGATAAGGGCCAGACGGAGGCGGCACGGAGCCTTGGCATGAGCGAGGGACAGACCATGCTGCGGATCATCCTGCCCCAGGCGGTGCGCAATATCCTGCCTGCACTGGGCAATGAGTTTATCATGATGCTGAAGGAGACCTCCCTGGCCTCCACCTTCTTCCTGTACGATCTGATGACGGTCTGCAACGTGATCAAGGG
>CAZHEG010000280.1:0-1886 GCA_964531435.1 uncultured Oscillospiraceae bacterium
GACTGTGACGGCCCAGGTGTTCATCATGCTGCTTCGCTCCGTGGACAAGGGTATGGTGGCAATGATTGGCTGTGTGGCGGCAGTCATTTTTCTGATTCCTGAGAAATGGAAAGCGAATATTTCGGTTGATCGGCTGCTCAGCGGGATGGAAGCCCTGTTGCCTCTGACTCCTGTGATCCTCATGTGCATCTTGGGTTTGGGCTTCGGGCTGACCACATTCATCTATGCAAGGAGGGAGAAGTAATGGCAGGTCTGATGTACAAAAACTTCCTTCTGTATCGGATGGAGCTGATCGTGATAAGTGTGATGCAGCTGTTCATTTCCACCACGGTTCTGTTGACCGGAATCACGGACAGCGGCAGTCCGGAAGGAACATTGCTGCTGTACGGATGTATGTTCCTGATCATCGGATATATGGAGAGCGGTCTCTTTGCGCCGGATGAAAAACAGTCCGCCCGGAATTTTCTGATCTCCATGCCCGCCGGGGCGGCGGGGCATATCGAAAGCAAGTATTGGTTTCTGCTCCTTGTGAATCTGGGGGTAATGATCTGCTGTTTCCTGACCGATACTGTGGTCTTCGCACTGACCGCGGACGAAAACACCATGACCGGTGTGCTGCTGGTGCTGCTGTTTTCCGTGAGTCTTGTGATGGATGCCCTGTCCCTGCCTTTTATTATCTATTTCGGTACAAATTACGGCCTGAGTGCAAAAGCCTCAGCACTGGGCGTGATTCTGCTGCTGGTTTTGGTGTATGCGCTGTTCGGCGATATTTCCTATTTCCTGAGCAACGATTTTATGACGGCGGTGGAGAAGCTCTTCGAGGATGAGAATGTGCTGCTGATGCTGGGGCTGCTGCCTTACGCTGCCGCACTGTTGTACTGGCTTTCCTGCAAGCTGTCCGTGGTGCTGTTCAGAAAGGGGGCGGAGAACTATGACTGATCGAAAAATGACGGTGATCCGCCTTGTGATTTTCTGTGTACTGGCATTTGTTCCCTTCTGGATTATCCTACCCATGATGAATGCTGCCTACGGCGAACCGGTGTATATGAGTGAGGCGGCAGCCCCTGCTGTGTATGCCTTGGGTACCTTCGGCATGCTGCTCCCCTCAATCGCACATCTGCTCACCCGGCTGGTAACGAAAGAGGGCTTTTCCGATACGTATCTCGGTGTCTATCTCAAGGGCAACGGGAGGTGGTACCTGGCATCGATTTGGGTAAAGCTGGCTGAAAGTATTGTTAGCGCTCTGCTGATTTGGCAGGTATGCGCGGGGGAGTTGTCCTTCCGGGAAGCATTTCCGTTGGAGGAACCCAAGGCATTGATTGGAATGCTCCTGCTGCAGCTTGCCTTCACCATCATTGTGTTCTTCCCAGCCTTCGGCGAAGAATGGGGCTGGCGTGGGTACATGATGCCAAAGCTTCTGAAACTGATGCCCAAATGGACCGCAGTGATTCTGGGCGGTGTGATCTGGGGCCTATGGCACGCACCGTTGACTATTGCAGGGCATAATTTCGGCATCGACTATACTGGCTATCCTTGGGTCGGCATTTTGCAGATGTGCCTGATGTGTGTGCTAATGAATGCCTTTCTGACACTGCTTACGGAAAAGACAAAGTCCATCTATCCAGCATCCTTCTGCCACATGGTCAATAACAATTTAGGTTCCACCGTCTTGATCATGATCGCAGGTAGTGAAGCGCTGACAATCGCAATCGACCAATCCCAGGGCGTATCCACATTCTTCTGTGCCTATGTCCCTCTCCTACTCATCACAGCTGTCATCAGCATGATTCTGTTGTTAAAGCCAAATTTGGAGAAATAACCTCATAAAAACAAAAGAGGACTGATTCACTGATACGCGACTGTATCAATGAATCAGTCCTTTATTG
>CAZHEG010000281.1:0-1885 GCA_964531435.1 uncultured Oscillospiraceae bacterium
CAGAAACTTGTTCACCATCAAAATCTTCATTGGTACAGCTCCAGTGTTTTTCCCGCGGCATCATCCCAGCTGTATTTGCCGAGAATGTAGCTTTGGGCATTGGTTTTGTATTTTGCGGTCAGATCCGCATTTTCACAGAGCTTCCGCAATTCTTTCGCCAGTGCGGAAACATCTCCCGCGGGGAAGATGGCGGCATGATCTCCCACTACCTCGGCGCACTCCGGGATGCCGGACACCAGGCAGCAGTTTCCGTAGCTCATGGCCTCCAGCAGGCTCAGGGGCATTCCCTCCACATCCGAGGGCAGCACGTAGACATAAGCGTTGCTGTACAGCTCCGAAAGGATCCTTCCCTGGACGAACCCGGTAAAGATCACATTCTCCCCTGCCATCTGCTGCAGCCGCCGGACATATTCATCGGAGTCCGAGCCGCCGCCGGCAATGACCAGCTTCTTGTCTATTCCGGCCTGTTTGCAGGCCTCTATCAAATAATGAACACCCTTTTCCGGCACCAACCGGCCCAGAAACAGGATGTAGCTTTCCTTTTGAAGCCCGTATTCACGGGCGATGATCTCCGGCTCCGCCCGCTCCGGGACGGTCACGCCGTTGGGGATGAACACCGTTTCCCGGCCGTAAGCATCCCGAAAATATTGCTGCACATTGCGGCTGAGGACAATGATCTGGTCCGCATACCGCACCGCGGCCTTTTCGCCCCAGCGGATATATTTCGCGCCGAAGCCATTCTTCCACTTTTCCCGCTGCCAGTCCAGGCCGTGAACGGTCACGACCACCTTTTTCCCAAACAGCTTCGGCAGCCAGCACATAAATGCCGGGCCTTCCGCGTGGATATGGACCACATCGGCATCGCTGAAAGCGGCGCACAGCGCGGCAAAGAAACTGGAAGTTACCGCCGCCAGACCTTTTTTATCAATGGTCCACACCTTTTTCAGCCGGATTCCCCGGTAGTCTTTCACCGCCGCGGCGTCATACTCCGCACCGCTGACATGATGGCCGCCCCGGTTATAGCACGTTACATCGTGCCCGAGCTGCGCCATCCGGGCGCTCAGCTCTTCCACCACGATCTCCACGCCGCCCTCCCGGGAGGGAATGCGCTTGTGGCCGAACATTGCGATCTTCACAGCAGCGCTCCTTACTGTCCGTTCATGCTCAGCACCGCGCCGAAGGTGGCAAAAATGATCTTCCAGTCGGTGCGGAAGCTGCGCTCGTTGATATACTTCACATCCAGCGCCACCCATTCGTCGAAGGTGAGGCTGTTGCGGTTGGGCTGGATCTGCCAGTAGCAGGTCAGGCCGGGAGTAACCAGCAGCCGCTGGCGGGCAACATCATCATACTGCTCCACCTCCCGGGGAATGGGGGGCCGGGGCCCCACGATGCTCATATCGCCCCGGAGCACGTTCCAAAGCTGGGGCAGCTCATCGATGCTGGTCCTGCGCAGGAAGCGGCCCACCCGGGTGATGCGGGGATCCTCCCGAATCTTGAAAACCGGGCCCTCCATCTCGTTAAAGGGCAGCAGGTCCTCCAGCTCCTCCTCCGCATGGGGGCGCATGGTGCGGAATTTGTAGAATTTAAATTCTTTTCCGTCCCGGCCGGAGCGGATCTGGGTAAAGAAGGGGCCGGCGCCGGGGCTGTCGATGACGATCACCACCGCCACCACCAGCATCACGGGCCAAAGCAGCAGCAGTCCCGCCACAGACAGGATCACATCCTGCAGCCGCCGCAGCGCCCAATATTTTCTTGCGCTGCCCAGGACCGTTTCCCGGTCCAGCAGAGGCGGGGTCTGTTTTGTTTCCACTGCGTTCATTTCTCTTTCTCCTATTGGAATTGCGTAAAGTGGGCGTGCCGGTACGGGCACGCCCAGCTTGTTATT
>CAZHEG010000282.1:0-1880 GCA_964531435.1 uncultured Oscillospiraceae bacterium
CGTTTCTGCCCTTGGGGCCCAGGGTGACCTTGACGGTATTGGCCAGCTGGTCAATGCCGGACTGCAGCTTCTTGCGGGCGTCTTCGCCGTAAACGATCATTTTTGCCATAACAGTAATCCTCCTCAGTCAGTGACGATGGCAAGCAGCTCTTCCTGCTTGACGAACTTGTAGTCCACCTTGTCCAGGGTCACATCGGTGCCTACAAACTTGCTGACGACCACCTTGTCGCCGGGGGTCACATCGTGGCAGTCGGGGCCAACGGAAATGACCTCATAGATCGCGGACTTTTCCTTGCTGCTGGTAGCCAGGATGATGCCGGAAGAGGTGGTCTCGGCGGCCTCGTGGGCCTTGAGCAGGATGTTGTCTGCCATAGGTTTCAGTTTCATTTGGTATTCCTCCATACATTCAGTATATTTAGACCGCAGGTATCGGCTCAGGCCTTCCTGCCTTTATCTACGAATTTTTAGCACTCCCTGCTTTGGAGTGCTAAGTTATAATAACCCAATACAGGATAAATTTCAAGTCCTATTTTGGAAAATTGCGTAAATATTTTATGAATGGCAAAAATAACCTGTGGCGCAGAAAAAGGAACGCGTCAAGCCGCCCCCTCCGCCCGGCGAAAAATTTGTGGAAACTGATGAAATTACTACCAAAAAATTACTGTTTCCTCTTGATATTTGTGCGAAATTCCTTTATAATGGTTTCAAACTATGCGAGGAGGCGGCTTTGTTTGGGTGAATTGATCGCATTTCTGTCCGGCAAGGGCGGCACAGGCAAAACTTCCCTGTGCGCCGGCATCGCCACTTCCCTTGCAAGCGCCGGCGAGCAGGTGCTGTGCATCGACTGCGATGTGGGGCTTCGGAACCTGGACATTGCCCTGGCCATGACGGACTCCGCCGCCCTCTCCTTCCGGGAGGTATACCAGGGCAGCTACGACCTGTCGGAGGCCGCGGTCCATCCCAAATTCCCCAGCCTGCGGTTTCTCACCGCCCCGCTGAACTGCACCGCCGACGACATCGATCCCCAGGCCTTTGCCGGTCTGCTGCGCCAGGCCCGCCGCCGGTTCGACTACATCTTCCTGGACGCCCCCGCTGGGGTGGAGGCCGGCTTCCGGCTGGCTGCCACCTATGCCGACCGGGTGGTGGTGGTCACCGTTACCGACCCTGCCTCCATCCGTGATGCCTCCCGCACCGGCGAGCTGCTGGAGCTGATGGGCAAAAAGGATGTCCGCCTGATCGTCAACCGCATCAGCCCCAAGCTCTATGACGCGGGCCGCTTCACTGTGGACGACGTCATTGACCAGACGGGGCTGCAGCTTCTGGGCATCGTCCCGGAGGACGCAAATGTGGTCCTGGCTGCCGCCTTCGGCAAGCCCCTGATCCACCACACCAAAAAAGGCTCCGCCGCGGCCTGCCGCCGCATTGCTCAGCGCATCCAAGGGTACCACATACCCGTTACCATATAAAATAATGTAAAGGAGAGGTCACTGTGAATATCGCGTTTTTGGCACATGACAAGAAAAAAGAACTGATGGTCCAGTTCTGCACTGCATATAAAAGCGTGCTCAGCAAGCATACCCTGTTCGCCACCGCTACCACCGGACGCCTCATCGCCGACAACACCGGCCTGCCCATCACGCTGCTGCTTTCCCACAAGCAGGGCGGCCACCAGCAGATCAACGCCCGCATCGCCTACAACGAGATCGACCTGGTCCTGCTGTTCACCGATCCCAACACCACGGACCCCTGGGACGATGCCCAGATGATCGAGACCATCCGGCACTGCGACAAGCACAATGTGCCCATCGCCACCAACCTGGCCTCTGCCGAAATGTCCATCATGGGCCTGCAGCGCGGCGACCTGGATTGGCGTGAGATGC
>CAZHEG010000283.1:0-1872 GCA_964531435.1 uncultured Oscillospiraceae bacterium
CCTCCTTACATAAAGTTGATGATCTGCTGATCGTCCGCATCCAGGATCCGCTTCATGGCGCGGCGTTCCTTCATCCGTCTGTCGATGATGGAGCGGAAGCCCAGCAGCTGGATGGTGATCAGCGGGGTCATTGCCACAAGGGCAACCACACCGAAAGCATCCCGCAGCACAGCGGATTCGCCGTGCATTGCCACACAGATGCCGGTGGCAAAGGGCAGGATAAAGCCGGAGGTCAGCGGGCCGCTGGCCACGCCGCCGGAGTCAAAGGCAATGGCGGTATACACCGGCGGGACAAACAGGCTCAAGGCCAGAGAAATAAAGTAGCCCGGAATGATGTAATACACCAGAGAGAAGTCGAAAATAATGCGGATGACGGACAGGGCGATGGATGCGCCGACGCCAATGCACAGACCGGTCATCATAGCCTTCTTGGTGACAAGACCGCCGGTGACCTCCTCGACCTGGCCGTTCAGCACATGGATCGCAGGTTCTGCCAGCACGGTGAGCACACCCATGACCAGGCCAAACACCACAAGGAACCACTCGTTTCCCTGGGCCAGAGAATAGCCCAGCTTGTAGCCGATGGGCATAAAGCCAACGTTGACACCGGTAAGGAAGATCACAAGGCCAACATAAGTAAAGACTACACCAACACCGATCTTCAACAGGCGCTTGACAGGCAGCTTCAGGAACAGAAGCTGACAGCCCATGAAGAAGATCACGATCAGACCCAGGGCAACTGCCACCTCACCGGCGGTGTGCACCAGGGTATGCGTGTATGCTCCCAGAATATCACTGCTGACGGCATAATCCGGCACCTGGTAGGTCATATCGTTGTTGGAGAAGATACCCAGCAGCAGCACAGCAAGGATCGGGCCAACAGAGCACAGGGCCACCATGCCGAAGCTGTTTTCCTTGCTGCGGCGGTCACCCAAGACATTGGAAATACCAACGCAGAGCGCCATCAGGAAGGGCACGGTGATAGGTCCGGTGGTAACACCGCCGGAATCAAATGCCATGGGCAGCAGGCTCTCGTTGCCGGAAACGACCAGCATCAAAGCCAGCGAGAACAGCAGCATGTAGAACAGCATCAAAATAACGCTCAAGGACTTGCGGAACACGATGCGCAGAATGGCGACCACCAGAAACGCACCGACACCAATGCCCACGGCATAAACCAGCACTGTACCGTTCATCACGGCACTGACCTGGTTGGCCAGGACCTGCAGGTCAGGCTCGGCAATGGTGATCAGCAGACCCAGCACAAAGCAGACCACCAGCAGAAGGCCCAGTTTGCGCTGCTTGGACAGACCGGAGCCCACATGGGTGCCCATGGGTGTCATAGCCAGATCCGCGCCCAGGTTGAACAATCCGATGCCCAGAACCAGAAGCACCGCGCCAATGGTAAAGGTGATCAGCTCCGCAGTGGAGAAGTCAAACAGCGGCGTCAGTGACAGAATGTAGACGATGGCCGTTATGGGCAGAGCGGAAAACAGTGCCTCCTTGATTTTGGACCATAGTTCTTTCAATTTCATCCCCCATTTCGTTGATTTGTCTTATTATAACATAAAAGCAACAGCATTCCAATATGTTTTAACTAAAATTTTACAAAGAAAATCCCCCGGTCAGATGACCGGGGGATCGTAATCACAACTAGCCTTATGCTAAGAGATTACTCGTAGATCTCGGTGACGACACCGGAACCGACGGTACGGCCGCCCTCGCGGATAGCGAAACGCAGGCCCTTCTCGATAGCGATGGGGGTGATCAGCTCGACGTTCATAACAACGTTGTCGCCGGGCATGCACATCTCAGTGCCCTCGGGCAGGGAGATGATGCCGGTAACGTCGGTGGTACGGAAGTAGAACTGGG
>CAZHEG010000284.1:0-1871 GCA_964531435.1 uncultured Oscillospiraceae bacterium
AGAACGGCGGCCACGGCGAGGGCATCAACCAGGGCCTGCGCCACGCCACCGGCAAATATTTCAAGGTGGTGGACAGCGACGATACCCTCAGCGGCGACTATCTGCGCTTCCTGGATGCCCTGGAAAGCTGCGACGCCCAGGGCGGTGTGGACCTGTTTGTCACCAACTACTACTATGTCCATTCCGATGGCAAGGGCGACCGCGCCATCAATTACTCCAACGCGCTGCCGGAAAACCGGATCTTCACCTGGGCGGATACCAAGTCCTTCCGGCTGCACCAGCTGCTGACCATCCACTCCTGCACCTTCCGCACCGAGCTGATGCGGGGCTGGAGCCGGGAGCTGCCGAAGCACGTGTTCTATGAGGATAACCTGATGGTCTGCCAGACGCTGCCCGCTGTTGAGAAGCTGTATTATATGAACGCGGACCTGTACCGCTACTGGATCGGCCGGCCGGACCAGTCTGTCCAGAAGAATGTGATGATGAAGCGCTACACGCACCAGCTTCTGGTGGCCCAGCGCTGCTTTGAGGCGGTTTCCCTGGATGAGATCCAGGACAAGCGGCTGAAAAAGTATCTGAAGCATGAGCTGTTCATCATGTTCGGCATTGGCATCCTTTACACCAAGCTCCACCGCTCCAAGGAAACGGACGCGAATCTGGACGCCATGTGGGAGAGCTGCCGCAGCCATGATCCCAAGTGGGGCGACCATTTCCGCAAGGGCACCCCGCTGTGCCTGATCTGTATTCCCGGCAAGATGGGTTACTGGCTCTCTTCCCTGGTGTACTGGTTTGCCTACAAGGTGGTGCGGTTTACCTGATGAAGCTTCAAAAATTGTTGGCAGTGCTGCTTGCCTGCCTGCTGCTGTGTGGCTGCGCCGCCCAGGAGGAGCCGGAAACCACATCCCAGCTTCAGCCCACCGGGACTTCTGCCGCAGTGCAGGAGCCTGTGCCCACCGTCACATTTAGCCAGGTGGGAAGCACCCGGGTGGATCATACCATCAACATCAGCTCCGTGCGCTATGTCACCGCCGCCTCTCAGCTTCCCGCCAATGAGGCCCTGGCGGCCTATGATGACGAATATTTTGAGACTGGCGCGCTGCTGCTGATCTATGAAACGGTCACGAACAGCGGCATTGCGGTGGGCATCGACAGCATTTTGGTGTCCGATGGGGTGGCCAGTGTCACCCTGACCCATGATAACCAGGGCGGCGTCAGCACCCCGGTGATGACCACGTACCTGATCTGGGCCGAAACAGAACAGGGACTGGACCTGAAATGGCAGGTCGAAAATCCCGCAGTGGAATCCGAGGTGTCAAACAGTTGAGTAAAGTCACCGTGATCATGCCCGCCTACAACGCGGAGCGGTATATCGAAAGCGCCATCCGCAGCCTGCAGGCCCAGACCGAAGAGGACTGGACCCTGATGGTGATGGATGACTGCTCCACCGACGGCACCTGCGCCATTGTGGAGGGGCTGGCGGCGGAGGATCCGCGCATCCTGCTGTTTCGCAGCCGGAAAAATCTGGGCGCGGCCCGGAGCCGGAACAAGGCCCTGGAAGGCTGCAAAAGTGAATTTGTGGCGTTTCTGGACAGCGACGATCTGTGGCACCCGGAGAAGCTTGCCCTCCAGCTGAAGCGGCTGGAAGAAACCGGGGCGGACCTGTGCTACACCTCCTACGCCATCATCGGCGCGGATGGAGAACCGGCCCGGGGGGATTATGTGGTGCCGGAGCGGGTGGATTTCGATGCCCTGCTGCGGGAAAATGTCATCGGCTGCTCCACGGTGCTGCTGCGCCGCAGGAGCCTGGGCGAGAATTGCTTCACCACTGCCTTCTACCATGAGGACTACGCCCTGTGGCTGCGGCTGCTGGG
>CAZHEG010000285.1:0-1845 GCA_964531435.1 uncultured Oscillospiraceae bacterium
TGGCCTCCACCTTCTTCCTGTACGATCTGATGACGGTCTGCAACGTGATCAAGGGCGCCACCTTCCTGACTCTGGAGCCTATGACCATCGTTGCCCTGATCTACCTGTGCATGACCTTCCCCCTGAGCAAGCTGGTTGGTCATCTGGAGAAGAAGATGGCAAGTCCCAACAGCTACAAGGCGCGCAAAAAGACCAAGAAGGAGGCCTGAGAAATGGAAATGATCAAAACTGTTGATTTGTGCAAAAGCTTCGGCGACCTGAAGGTCCTGACCGGCGTCAGCGAAACCATCCACAAGGGTGAGTGCGTGTCCATTATCGGACCCTCCGGCGGCGGCAAGTCCACCTTCCTGCGCTGCCTGAACCTGCTGGAAAAGCCGGAAAGCGGCAAAATTTACTTCGACGGCACCGAGATCACCGGAAACCTGACCAAGGAGGAGAAGAAGGCGATCAAGGCAGGGGATATGCCCAAGCCCCAGAAGATCAACATCGATATCCACCGCCAGAAGATGGGTATGGTGTTCCAGCAGTTCAATGTGTTCCCCCACCTGAGCGTGGCGGAGAATATTACCCTGGCACCCAAGCTCCTGAAGGGCAAGACCGATGCCGAGGCTACGGAGATGGCCAAGGAGCTGCTGAACCGGGTGGGCCTCATCGAGAAGTACGATGAAATGCCCGGTAACCTCTCCGGCGGTCAGAAGCAGCGTCTGGCCATTGTCCGCGCCCTGGCCATGGAGCCGGAAGTGATGCTCTTTGACGAGCCCACCTCCGCCCTGGATCCTGAAATGGTCGGCGAGGTCCTGGACGTGATCAAGGGCCTGGTTTCCACCGGCATGACCAGCGTCATCGTCACCCATGAGATGCGCTTTGCCCGTGAGGTCTCCGACCGGGTGCTGTTCATTGCCGACGGCGGCATTCTGGAGCAGAACACCCCTGACGAGTTCTTCACCAATCCCAGCCATCCCAGACTTCAGGATTTCCTGCGGAAGGTCCTGTAACCAAACCATGATTTATTCCGGGCCGGTGTGCGCACCGGGCCGGAATTACTTTTTTACAAGGTCGTGATCACATGGATAAGAAAATTCTTTACAACACCGTTGATGCTAAGGCGGATATTCTGACGCGGCTCAGCGACCGGATCTGGGACTACGCCGAGCTGTCCATGCTGGAATTCAGATCTGCCGCCGATTATGCCAGGGTCCTCCGGGAGGAGGGCTTCGCGGTCACCGAGGGCCTGTGCGGCATCGCAACCGCGTTCAAGGGCAGCTACGGCACCGGAAAGCCCGTCATCGGCATTCTGGGCGAGTATGATGCCCTGGGTGGCATCTCCCAGGAAAACGGCGTTGCTGTCCATACCCCGGTGGAGGGGAAGGATTGCGGCCACGGCTGCGGTCATAATCTGCTGGGGGCGGGCTCCCTGGGCGCTGCCATCGCCATCAAGGAGGCCATCCGGGCAGGACTGCTGGGGGGCACAGTGGTGTTTTACGGCTGTCCCGGCGAGGAGGGCTGCGCCGGAAAGACCTTCATGGCCCGCCGTGGCCAGTTCCGGGATCTGGACGCGGCGCTGACCTGGCACCCCGGTGACACCAATGAGGTGACGGTAGGCTCCAATGCTGCCAGCATCCAGGTGACCTACACCTTCTCCGGCGTGGCAGCCCACGCGGCGGGTGATCCCTGGGACGGACGCTCCGCACTGGATGCTGCCGAGCTGATGAATGTTGGCGTCCAGTTCCTGCGGGAGCATATGGAGCCGAAGTGCAGTGTGCACTATTCCTTTGCCGATGCCGGGTGCATTTCTCCCAACGTGGTGCAGTCCCAGGCGAAGCTGATCTATATGGTTCGGGGCGC
>CAZHEG010000286.1:0-1842 GCA_964531435.1 uncultured Oscillospiraceae bacterium
AGGGTGTTGTAAACGCCGTCGATGTGGCTGCGCTCATAGCCGTGGCTGGCGTAAACGCCGGCACCGATGAGGCCGTGGCGGATGTCCACACCGCTGCGCAGCGTGGCCTCCACGTCGGAGCCGTAGTAGGGATAAACATCCACGGCGTAGTCGGCCCCGGTCTTCTTGGCGGCTTCGATGAGCTTGCCCACCACCTCGTAGCTGTAAGGGCCGCCGGAATCCTTGGCGCAGATGGAGACCTGCTTTTCGGTGCACTGCAGGCCGTCGCCCACGCAGCCCATATCCACGGAAATGGCCTCGGTGACCCCGGCGGGGACGGAGGCGCTGCCGCCGTGGCCCACTTCCTCGTATACCGTCACATGGATCCAGGTGCGGCGGGCAGGGGTGATGGCGTTGTCGCTGAGGTATTTGGCAAAGCCCAGTAAGATGCCCACACTGAGCTTATCATCCAGGAAGCGGCTCTTCAGATAGCCGGAATGGGTGCGGCGGGTGCGGGGCTCGAAGCAAACGATGTCACCCACCTCGATGCCCAGCTTGCGGGTATCGTCAGCGGAGCGGACATCCTCATCCAGCACTACTTCCACGGTGTCCCAGCTCCGCTTGGCGGAGGAGTAATCGCCGTTGACATGGACGGATGCGTTGCAAAGCTGCAGTGTACCGTCGATGACGCGGCCGCCGCGGGTATAGACCCACACGTTCTCGGCCTCGCCGTTGTTGGGGTTCATGCCGCCCAGAGCGGTCAGACGCAGGCGTCCGTTTCCCTTGATCTGGGCAACCATGCCGCCCAGGGTATCGGCGTGGGCCTCCAGCAGCAGGCCGTCGTCGCTGTTTTCGCCGCCCAGGTCTGCCAGGACGCCGCCCTTGGTGGTGATGACGGCGCGGAAGCCCAGCTTTTCAAAGGCTTCCTTTACCCATGCGGATGCCTTGGCGGTATAACCGGAGGGGGAGTCGATGGAGAGCAGGGTCTCGGTTTTCTCCCAGGCGTATTCGGCATACATCCGTTCGATCATATTAAATGCCTCCTGTAATAAAATAGTACCACACCGCGGCGATCTCCCGCAGGGTGTAATTGATGCGCAGGGATAGGTGGCTGGTCCGGGCGGGGACGCCGTAGGCGGTGATGCCGCATTTTTCGGCGATCTTCCCGGCGCGGAACAGATGGAATTCGTTGGACAGCACCCCAAGGGAGCTGGGGCGGGTGCCGGTTTGAGCCTCGATCAGATCCAGGGAAAAGCGGATATTTTCCAGGGTGGAGGTGGACTTGTCCTCCATCAGGATCCGGTCGGGATTGATGCCCGCGGCGGTGAGATGGTCACGGATGCACTGGGCTTCTGAAATGTTTTCGTTGGCACCCTGACCGCCGGAGGCGACACAGATCACATCGGGATGGGCCTGCAGATAGCTTACCGCGGCATCGATGCGGTTTTGCAGGATGGTGGAGGGGGTGGAGCCGTTGACACCGGCACCCAGGACCACCAGATAGCGGCACTCCGTGTCGCTGCCCAGGGCTGCGGTGTGGATGTAGCCGTAAGTAATCGCGGCGGCGGCAATGCCGGCGCAGAGAATGAGGGCAAGGACAGTACGCAGGACCTTGGACAAAAGGCAGTGGCTGCGGGCCAGACGCTTCAGCAGCCGCAGGCACAGGATCAGCGCCGCGGCGCCCAGACAGAGAATCGCGGAGAAGCTGTAACCCGGCATCAGGAAGAAGAATACCGCCGCAAGGACAAAAACGGCAAAAACCAGCCAATATAAAACCGTACCCATGGATATCACCCCCCGGTGAGATGAATTGGAGTTTATCGCGCTGTTGTAATTTTCCAAAGGGCTGTCATCCCGAGCGAA
>CAZHEG010000287.1:0-1839 GCA_964531435.1 uncultured Oscillospiraceae bacterium
TCGGCGTTGGCGAACATGGAGTAGATATTGGTGGGAGCGCCGGACATTTCACCGGCTGCAGCCAGAAGCTTTTCCTCCGCGGCAGACAGGGTATGTGCCCTGCGGCGGCGCATATTGGTCAGGTAGCGGCGGTAGCGCTCCAGCTCCGGCTTCTCGGCGTAGAATTTTTCCAGATCCTCGTCGGAAATAGACATGATCTCCGGGCTTGCGAAGCTGCACTGGGATCCGATCTTCACCATCGTGCTCCGGAACTTGCCGGACATGGCCTGATAAGTGGAGTTGCGGGTATCCTCATCACCCTTGCGCATGCAGTAGTTGGCCAGTCTGCCCACCAGAACATCCGCCATCTCGTCGGCATGCAGGAATGCGTACAGATCCTCTGCGTTATTCAGCTTTCCGGCGTAAGACGCAAGGACAGCGCCGTCAGATACCATCTTCTGCAGATCCTGCTCCCATGCCTCATCAGTGGGATACAGGTCCTCGGTAGCCCAGGTGTGCTCCACAGGAATGTCCTCCCGCTTCCAGATTTTCTTCATTTCATCCATGGTATTACCTCCAAAGTAATATTCTGCACCAATTATATCATCCCACCGGGAAAATTGCAATGTTGCATTTACCGTCGGATTGTGCTAAATTATCCACGGTGATTATATGAATCGAAAACTTCGCAGCAGTCTGCTGCTGTTCCTCGCGACCATCATCTGGGGCTCCGCCTTTGTGGCCCAGAGCATCGGCATGGATCATGTGGGCCCCTTCACATTCCAGGCCATCCGCTGCGCCCTTGCCGCCGTGGGACTTCTGCCGGTGATCTGGCTTTTTGACCGGAAGAAGCAGGACGGAATGACCTTTCTCACCCGCTTCGCTGATAAAAAGCTGTGGCTCGGGGGTGTCTGCTGCGCCGTGCCGTTATTCTTTGCGGTCAATCTCCAGCAGATCGGCCTTGCTTCCACCGACGCGGGAAAATCCGCCTTCCTTACGGCAATGTACATCGTATTTGTCCCCATCTTCAGCACTGTCACCGGAAAGAAGCCCTCCCCCATGGTTCTCCCCGCCGTGCTGCTGGCGACCCTTGGCCTGTATTTTCTCAGCTGCGCCGATGCCGGGACTGTGGGAACCGGGGATATGGTGCTCCTGCTTTGCGCCGTGGCCTTTGCCGTCCAAATTCTCTTTGTGGCAAAATTCGCGCCTCGGGTGGACCCGCTTCGCCTGAACTGCATCCAGGCCCTGCTGTGTGCCCTGGGATCCGCCGTGGTGATGCTGTTCACCGAGCAGCCCACCCTCACCGGGATCATCGGCTCCTGGTGGCCCATGTGCTACGCCGGATTTCTCAGCATGGGCGTTGCCTATTCCCTGCAGATCATGGGCCAGAAAGATCTGGAGCCCAGTCTGGCATCCCTGATCATGAGCCTGGAATCCGTGGTCGCTGCCATCTGCGGCTGGCTGTTCCTGAAGGAAAGCATGACAGGCTCCGAAATCCTCGGCTGCGTCCTGACCTTCGCCGCCATCCTCCTGTCCCAGATTCCAACCCGCAGAAAATAAGCAATGGGTGCGTTGCAAAACGCACCCTAATTTCGGGGATTCAAATATCAGTTTGTCGTACTGTTGTAAATTTTAAAAAAAGATGTCATCCCGAGCGACCGAATGGGAGTCGAGGGATCTTGGCACCGATTTTACCGCAAATGTAACCATAAGTGCGTAGATCCCTCAGCTTCGCTCCGCTCCGTTCGGGACGACAACTCTTGTGGTAACCGTTAGATAAACTCCAATTTTTCTTTCCAACAAAAAAGGGTGCGTTTTGCAACGCACCCTCATTTTCATCAATGGGCGAA
This sequence comes from uncultured Oscillospiraceae bacterium, assembly GCA_964531435.1. Taxonomy (GTDB): domain Bacteria; phylum Bacillota; class Clostridia; order Oscillospirales; family Oscillospiraceae; genus Faecousia. The sequence goes on from CAZHEG010000287.1 coordinate 1,830, forward strand.
CTGGCTCTTA
>CAZHEG010000288.1:0-1838 GCA_964531435.1 uncultured Oscillospiraceae bacterium
TTCGAGGTTCAGAGCAAATACTACAAGGAAGGAGAGGACGAAAATGAAGAAAACTAAAAAGCAAATGTCTTGGCGAGAAGTCTTCCAAATGAATATCCGAGGACTAAAGATGTTTTATGAGCGTTATCCTCAAATGGTGGCGTCTCGATTTATCAACGTGATTTGGAACGCTCTTACCCCATACATTGGTATTTTCCTCTCCGCACTTGTGATCGACGAGCTTGCAGGAAACAGAAATGTGGAACGACTCCAAATGCTCGTTATTATCACACTTGTTTCTGCTGCAGTTATCGCTTTGGGAACTGCACTTCTCAACAAATGGGAAAAAACGCAACGCACAGGATTTTGGACTAAAGTCGATCACATTTTTTCCGAAAAAATGCTTGATACCGATTATGCGAATCTTGATGATACACACACTGCAGAGATGCTGTCTACCATACGTCAAAACTGCAATGGTGGTGGTTGGGGACTGGAACGAGTAATGGCGTGTTGCGAAGAACTTTGTTCTGCAACTCTAACTATTCTCGGCGGTCTTGTTCTTACGATAACATTGTTTGTTAGCAAAGTTCCCACCGATGCAGGCACATTGACATTATTAAATAACCCCTTGGTAGTCCTCGGCACTATCGCCTTAATGTTGGCTGTTACTTTTATTGCTCCTATATTCAACAACAAAGCAGGTAGTTATTTTGCTAAACACGCCGATGACCATAATCTTGGCAACCGCTTGTTTGGCTTCTTCGGTTGGCTTGGATATTATAGCGAACTTGCAACCGATATAAGAATATACCGTCAAGATAGGATCTGCGAAAGATACAATCGCAACAAAGAAGATACCTTCGGTTCTAACGGTCTGTTTGCTCACTATGCTTGGGGTCCTATGGGTTTGTACGGTGCAACGTCCGCTGCAATTTCTGTAATTTTTACAGGTGTTGTATATGCCTTCGTGTGCTTAAAAGCATTAGCCGGTGCTTTTGGTATTGGCTCGGTTACTCAGTATGTAGCTGCTATCACGAAAGTATCAAGTGGTATGTCAACATTGGTTGAAATGCTTGGCCTCATGCGAAATAACGCACCCTTCCTTAAATTGACCTTTGAGTATCTTGATATTCCCGACAATATGTATCAAGGCACCCTTACGGTTGAAAAGCGCCGTGATAGAAAATATCAAGTTGAGTTCCGCAATGTATCCTTCAAATATCCGGGCAGCGACAACTATGCGCTTCGCAACGTCAATATGAAATTTGAGATCGGTAAGCGTCTTGCCGTTGTCGGTATGAACGGAAGCGGTAAAACCACGTTTATCAAATTGCTGTGCCGTCTGTATGACCCCACCGAGGGAGAAATTCTGCTTAACGGCATTGATATTCGCAAGTACAATTATCGTGAATACATGGACATTTTCTCCGTTGTGTTCCAGGACTTCAAGCTGCTCAGTTTGAAGCTCGGTGAGAATGTAGCAGGTAAGATTGAATACGATAAGGAACTTGTCATTGACTGTCTTGAAAGGGCGGGCTTCTCTGACCGGCTTGCCGAAATGAAAAACGGCACAGACACCTATCTTTACAAGGACTACGATAGCGAGAACGGCGTTGACATTTCCGGCGGCGAGGCCCAGAAGATCGCCATTGCCCGTGCGCTCTATAAGGACGCGCCGTTCATCATCCTGGACGAACCTACCGCTGCTCTGGATCCCATTGCCGAAGCGGAGATTTACGGGAAGTTTGATGAGATCGCAGGCGACAAGACCGCCATCTATATCTCCCACCGTCTGTCCTCCTGTAAGTTCTGTGACGAGATTGCCGTGTTCCATGAGGGCGCTGTGATCCAGCAGG
>CAZHEG010000289.1:0-1831 GCA_964531435.1 uncultured Oscillospiraceae bacterium
GTGTGGGTGGTATACCCACCAGTGGTGCAAGTGGCTTCCGTCACGGCTTTCTCGTAGCTGTGACCCTTCGCACCTACCTCGTCGCTGATGTAGCTGTCGCCGCACTCAGTACAGGTGTAGGTAGTGTAGCCACCGCTGGTGCAAGTTGCGTCTGTCACAACACTTTCGTAGCTGTGGACCTTGGCTCCCATCTCGTCGCTGACATAAGTGTCACCGCAGACGGTGCAAGTATGGGTGGTATAACCGCCACTGGTACAGGTAGCTTCCGTAACCACACTCTTGTAGTCATGGCCCTTAGCCCCAACCTCGTCGCTGACATACGTATCACCGCAGACGGTGCAAGTATGGGTGGTATAACCGCCACTGGTACAGGTAGCTTCCGTAACCACACTCTTGTAGTCATGGCCCTTCGCCCCAACTTCGTCGCTGACATACGTATCACCGCAAGCGGTACAAGTGTGGGTGGTATATCCGCCAGTGGTACATGTCGCTACCGTGACAACACTTTCGTAGCTGTGCCCCTTTGCCCCCACCTCATCACTGACGTAGGTATCACCGCAAGCGGTACAAGTGTGGGTGGTATATCCGCCAGTGGTACATGTCGCTACCGTGACAACACTTTCGTAGCTGTGGCCCTTTGCTCCCACCTCGTCGCTGACGTAGGTATCACCGCAGACGGTGCAGGTGTGGGTGGTATAGCCGCCCTCGGTACAGGTCGCCTCCGTGACCACACTCTTGTAGTCGTGACCCTTTGTATCCACCTCGTCACTGACGTAGGTATCTCCGCAGACGGTGCAGGTGTGGGTGGTGTAACCGCCAGTTGTGCAGGTAGCTTCGGTCACGGTTTTCTCGTAACTGTGGCCCTTTGCGCCCACCTCGCCGCTGATATAGGTATCTCCACAAACGGTGCAAGTGTGAGTGGTGTAGCCACCAGTGGTACAGGTTGCGCCTGTCACAACACTTTCGTAGCTGTGCCCCTTCGCACCTACTTCATCGCTGACATAGGTATCACCACAGACAGAACAGGTGTGGGTTGTATACCCGCCGCTGGTGCAGGTGGCCTCGGTCACAGTGCTTTCATAGCTGTGGCCCTTTGCTCCCACCTCGTCACTGATGTAGCTATCAGCGCAAACGGAACAGGTGTGGGTGGTATAGCCACCACTGGTGCAGGTGGCTTCCGTCACAACTTTCTCGTAACTGTGGCCCTTTGCATCCACATAGGAATCCACATAGCTATCGCCACAAGTGAAACAGGTATGCGTCGTGTAACCCTGCTCAGCGCAGGTAGGATCGGTGATTGCAGTAGAGTTGTCGTCAACGATGCTTTGGGCATGATAGCCATCGCTGATCACTCCGCTGACGTAGGACGGGAGGTCAAGGATGGCGCTTTTGGAATTGACGGTCCACACCTCAATGGCGAAGCCGGTGGTTGCAGAGCGCAGAATGCCTGTGTTTGTGATCTTGCTATAATTCAGGAGCAAAAACACGTCGTTTTCACCGGTCTGCAGCTTCTTTGCCGTGTTGATCACACTTTCGGTTGCATCGCCGGAGTAGATATAACCCAACCGTGCGGTGGGATCCGCATTCTTCACATACCCAAGATATTCGGAGGAGAAAGAAATCCAAGTCGCCTTTCCGGTCATACCGTAGGAATCGACGATGTCCACAAGCTGCTGCACCTTCTCCTGGGTGTAGTTGCCGCTTGACTTCAGCTCAATGTAGGGATGCAGATCCAGCTCGACACACAGGGCGATGAATTCCTCGAAAGTGGGGATGCTGGTGCCGGCGTAGTCGGCGCTCTTCCAGCTGCCAAAATCGTATTGCAGCAGCT
>CAZHEG010000290.1:0-1826 GCA_964531435.1 uncultured Oscillospiraceae bacterium
AGATCAGGCTGAGGATGGTGGTCTTGCCGGAGCCGGTGGAGCCAACAAAGGCCACAGTCTGCCTGGGCTCCACATGGAAGGAAACGCCCTTCAGCACCCATTCGCCGGGCTTGTAGCAGAACCAGACGTCCTTAAATTCGATCTCGCCCCTGATCTCATCCAGCTCGATGGCGTCGGGCTCATCCTGGATCTCGGGGATCTTGTCCATGATGGTGAAGATCTTCTCCGCGGAGGCAAAGCTGCGCTGCAGGGTATCGAACTGCTCCGCCAGGGCCTGGATGGGGTTGAAGAACTTGGAGATATAGGTGTAGAAGGACACCACGATATCCACCGTGATCACCTGGCCCATAAAGGTGGTGTCGCTGAGATAGCCCTTGCCGCTGAAGTAGAACAGGCACATCACCGAGGAGATATAAAGCATATACACCATGGGCCGGAAAATGCCGAACACAAACATCTGGCTGCGCTTGGCCTTGCTGTAACGGCTGCTGCGCTCCAGGAATTCCTGATTTTTCCGGTCCTCCCGGTTGAAGATCTGGGTGATCTTGATGCCGCTGAGGTTTTCGGACAGGAAGGTATTGATGGCGGTGCGGGAGTCGGTGACTTCCCGGTGGGCCTTGCGGGAGAATTTGCGGAAGATCACCGTGAACAGCACCACGAAGGGCACAAAGCACAGGATCATCAGGGTCAGGGAATAGTTCAGCACCAGCATGGCACCCAGCACGCCCACGATGACCATGGCATTTTTGATCATGGTCACCAGGACATTGGTGAACATCATGGAGATGGCGTTGGTATCGTTGCAGACTCTGGTCACCAGGGTGCCCACAGGGATGTTGTTCAGCTGCTCATGGGACAGCTGCTCGATGTGGGTGAAGATATCCAGCCGCAGCTGGGACAGGATCTTCTGGCCGGTGCGCTGCAGGATGATGGACTGGAAGTAGGTGCACACCATGCTCACCACCAGGATCGCGGCATACACCGCCACCATGGAGTAGAGGGTGTTCAGCTCAAAATCGCCGCCCACCATCTTCACCAGCTTGCCAATGAGCCAGGGGGATACCAGGTCATACACCACGGACACCACCATGATGCCCAGCACCAGCAGGAAGCTGCGCCAATGGGGCTTGGCGTAGATCAGCAGGCGCTTGACGATCTCGGTGTCGGACATATGCCGGTCGAAGCCGATGGCTTCCTTCTTATTCTTGATGGCGGCAAAGGCGATGACAAAGACCAGGGTGAAGGCGCCGATGATGGCACCGACGATCAGAATGGGTAAATACTCAGCCATTTTGCTCGCCTCCTTCCTCCTCCAGACGCTGCAGGTCTACCATCTTGCGGTATTCGGCGTTGGTTTCATACAGCTCGTCATGGGTGCCGCAGGCAGCCAGCTTACCCTCGTCGATAAACAGGATCTTGTCCATCCGCTCGATGGTGGAGATTCTGTGGGCGATGAGGATGGTGGTCTTGCCGGCGCGGGTGGTGCGCAGATTTTCCAGGATGGTCTTTTCCGTCTTGGTATCCACGGCGGAAACGCTGTCATCCAGGATCAGGATGGGAGAATCCTTCATCAGGGCCCGGGCAATGGAAATGCGCTGCTTCTGGCCGCCGGAGACGGTAACGCCCCGCTCGCCCAGCACGGTGCCGTAGCCCTGCTGGAACTCCTTGATGTTGCCGTCCACATCCGCCAGCACCGCCGCCTCCACGATGGCGGACTCCCGGGGGGTGTCCACGCCGAAGGAGATGTTGTTGCCGATGGTGTCGGAGAACAGGAAATTGTCCTGGGGCACGTAGGCGCAGCCGGCGCGGACATCGTGGATCTTCAC
>CAZHEG010000291.1:0-1823 GCA_964531435.1 uncultured Oscillospiraceae bacterium
CCCACAGCAGGCGGCGGGCGATGTAGCACAGCAGATCCAGGCCCTTGTGGCCGGCAAGTCTGGTGACCATGACCATCAGGGGTGCGTCGGGATCCACAGGCAGGCCCACCTCTTCCTGCAGGGCAGCCTTACAGGCAGCCTTGCCGATGTGCAGGGTGTCCGCGTTGTAGTGGGCGGGCAGGGCCTTATCGGTCTCAGGATTGAAGGTATTGGTGTCGATGCCGTTGGTGATGCCGGTGAGCTTCCAGGCGGCATTTGCGATGATTCCGTCCAGGCCGTGGGCATAATAGGGGTACATCAGCTCCCGGGAGTAGGTCTCGGAAACGGTGGTGACCAGGTCGCAGGTCTCGATGGCGCCCTTCATCATGTTCACGGAGTTGTTCATCTCCAGAACGCTGCGGTACTCCCAGGGCATGCCCAGCACATCATCGAAGAAGCTGGCGTTGGCCCAGCCCTGATACTCGATGTTGTGGATGGTGTACATGCACTTGGTGCCGGGGAAGCGGCCGGCGTACATGGACTTCAGGTATACAGGCACCAGAGCGGTCTGCCAGTCGTTGCACTGGATCACATCGGGGATGCAGTCAATGATGGACATGCCGTCCAGGCAGGCGCGGGAGAAGAAGGCATAGCGCTCGCCATCGTCCAGGTCGCCGTAGATGGCACCGTTGCGGCCGCCGAAGTAGTAGTCGTTATCCACGAAGTACACGGTGACGCCGTCATTGCGACCCATCAGCCGGTACAGGGCGGCATACTGCTGGCGCCAGCCCAGCTGGACCTCGTAGCCCACCACCTTCTCGGTGGGGTAGGCTTCGCTGTCCTTGATCTTCTTATAGTAGGGCAGAATCAGGGTGACCTCATTGCCGGGGATCCGGGCCAGTGCGGAGGGCAGAGCCTCCATCACGTCGCCCAGGCCGCCGGACTTGACATAAGGCGCGCCCTCAGAGGCTAAGATGGTAATTTTCATACGGTCTCACCCTTCTTGATGACAACGGGATGATCCTTGGTGCCGCGGACCTTGGCACCGGCGGAAACGGTAACTTCCTTGTCCAGGACGACGTACTTCAGCTCAGCATCCTTGCCGATGACGCAGTCATTCATGATGACGCAGTGCTCGACCTCAGCGCCGGCCTCCACGGTGACCTGACGGAACAGGACGGAATCCTCGACCTCGCCCTCCAGCATGCAGCCGTCGGCAACCAGGACGTTCTCCATCTTCACATCCTCGCCGTAGTAGCAGGGCACGCGGTCACGGACCTTGGTCCAGACGGGGTGCTTGCCGCCGAACACATCGGCGCGGACATCCTTATCCAGCAGAGCCAGGGTGTTGTGGTAGTACTCAACCTCGGATTCGTTGTACAGAGCCACGCCGTCATGCTCGTAAACATTGACGGTGACGTAGCCCTGATGCCAGCCGCCCATGACCAGATCCCGGTCCATGTGGCACTTGCCGTGGGCAACAGCAGTCTCGACCATGTTGATCAGCCATGCCTTGCTGGTGACGAAGATATCCATGGAGGCAACATAAGCATCGGAAGAAGGATAGTCAACAACGATATCCTTGATCTCGCCGCCTTCCACCCTCAGAGCCATGTCAACGGTCTTCTGGCCGTTGCAGATGCCCTTCTTGGTGACCACGGTCATGTCCTTGCCGGAAGCGACGTGGGCCTTGATGACCTCGTTCAGGTCGATATTGGAAACGATGGCGGAGTCGATCATGACGACCAGCTCGTCCTTGTCGCCTTCCTTCAGGAAGTCCATAGCGGTATGCAGGGAGTCCAGCTTGCCGCGGTAGCTGTCGGAAACGGACTGTGCGTAGGGGG
>CAZHEG010000292.1:0-1822 GCA_964531435.1 uncultured Oscillospiraceae bacterium
GTTCTTCCGAGCTGACTCTGGACGATGTGGAGACCGCTGCCGGCATCGTGCAGGAGAACGCCAACCCCGAGGCCAACATCATCTTCGGTGCCACCTCTTCCGATGACTTCGAGGATGAGATGCGGGTCACCGTTATCGCCACCGGCTTTGAGCAGAAGCCCGCTTCTGCCCCTGCCAAGACTGAGGGCGGTGCTTCCGTTTCCTCCGCTCCCAAGGCGGCTGGCGATGGCGACATCGACGAGATCTTCAACATCTTCAAGCGCTAAGATAACATGTCAACATCCCGGCCCATCTCGGGTCGGGATGTTTTTTCGATTATGAAATGAAAAAATTGTTGCTTGAATAATAAACAAACACCCCTGTCATCCCGACCAAGCGAAGCGCGTGGAGGGATCTTCGCACCAGGTTTTCTGCTTTGCAGGTGGTAAATGCGTAGATTCCTCGACTCCCTGCGGTCCCTCGGAATGACAATATCTCAGCTATTCGTTACTGCGCCAACCAACAGATCTCGAGGAGGACAAGGTATGGACGCCTATCAGAATCTCGCTTCCAGCTATGACCGGCTGACGAACGATGTGGACTATGCCTCCACGGTGGAATTTTATAACGCCATCCTCCGGCGGGAGGGCCTTCATCCCCGGACTGCGGTGGATCTGGCCTGCGGCACCGGCTCCGTTGCGGTCCTGCTGGCGCGGCAGGGTCTGCGGGTCACCGGCGTGGATCTGTCCGAGCAGATGCTCACTGCCGCCATGGACAAGGCGATGGAAATGGATGACCCTCCGCTTTTCGTCTGCCAGAGCCTGCAGCGGCTGCGCCTGCCCCGGGGCGTTGACCTGGCTGTGTGCGCCCTGGACAGCCTGGATTATATTACGGACCCCGATGACTGCGCCGAGGCTATCCGCCGCGTCTATAAGGCCCTGAACCCCGGCGGCATCTTTATCTTTGATGTGAATACCCCCGAGAAGCTTCGCGCCATGGACGGACAGGTATTCCTGGACGAGGACGATGATGTCTACTGCGTCTGGCGGGGGGAATTTGATGAACAAACCAATATCTGCTCCTACGGTATGGACCTGTTCCAGCGCCATGGCGCGGTGTGGCACCGCAGCTTTGAGGAGCACCGGGAATACGCCTACTCCGAGGAACAGCTCCGCTCCTACCTGAAAGCGGCAGGATTTACCTCCGTTGAGGTCTATGGGGACCGGGAATTCTGCGCCCCGCGGGAAGGGGAGCAGCGCATTTATTTCAAAGCCAGAAAGGGTAAGATAAAATGAAAGATTATTTGGTCAGAGGAATGAGCCTGGACGGCTTTGTGAAGGTCGTGGCGATCCGCTCCACTGAGATCGTCAGCCGTGCGGCCCAGATCCATGGCACCACCCTCAACGCCACCGCGGCCCTTGGACGGGCTCTGACGGCGGCATCCATGATGGGCAATATGCAAAAAGTCGAGAACGGCTCCATGACCCTGCAGATTCGGGGCGGCGGCCCCATCGGCACCATCACCTGTGTGTCGGATCCCCAGGGCAATGTCCGCGGCGTTGTGACGGAGCCCCGGGTCCCCCTGGTGGAAAAATATCCCGGCAAGCTGGATGTGGGTGCCACCGTCGGCACTGACGGCACCATCACCGTCATCCGTGACCTGCAGATGAAGGAGCCCTACATCGGCTCCACCGAGCTGGTCTCCGGCGAGATCGGCGATGATGTCACCGCCTACTTTGCCCAGTCGGAGCAGACTCCTACCGCCTGCGCTCTCGGCGTCCTGGTGGACCGGGACAGAAGCGTAAAGGTGGCCGGCGGCTACCTGCTTCAGCTGCTGCCCGGT
>CAZHEG010000293.1:0-1818 GCA_964531435.1 uncultured Oscillospiraceae bacterium
GACTGAGAAGAATGGGTGCAAAGAAGGCTCCTTACTACCGTATCGTTGTTGCTGATGCCCGCGCTCCCCGCGACGGCCGCTGCATCGAGGAGATCGGCACTTACAACCCCATGGTCGAGTCCAACAACATCACTGTTGATGTGGAGAAGGCTCAGACCTGGATCAAGAACGGCGCTCAGCCCACTGACACTGTCCGTGGCCTGCTGAAGAAGGCTGGCGTGCTGTAATCCCCTTTAAGGAGTTTTCGCGCAATGAAAGAACTTTTGCTGTATATGGCAAAGAATCTGGTGGATGATCCCGAATCCGTCACCGTTACCGAGTCCGAAAATGAGGACGGCAAGGTGCTGGAGCTGCGTGTCGCCGAGGGCGATATGGGCAAGGTGATCGGCCGTCAGGGTCGGATCGCCAAGGAGATCCGCACCATCGTCAAGACTGTTGCCCAGCGCACCGGCGAGAAGGTAACGGTTGAGATCGTTGACTAATGGATCGTGCGTGGCGAAAGCGCCACGCATTTTCCGTTTGCGGTGATAGACCGCACCACAGCTTTTTGAAGGAGGCCGCTATGAAACTCCAGTTTATCGAAGCCGGCGAGATCGTTTCCACCCATGGCGTCAAGGGCGAAGTGAAGGTGCTTCCCTGGGTGGACGGCCCGGATATTTTGTGTGAATTTGACCGCTGCCGCATCAGCGGTAAGGAATATATCATGGAGCAGGTCCGAATCCAGAAGACCTGCAACCTGGTGAAGCTCCAGGGTGTGGATACCATGGAGGATGCCCAGGCCCTCCGGGGCAAGACCCTGGAACTCTACCGGGAGGATATCGACGATGAAGTCATCTTCGCGGCGGAGCTCATGGGCGTGGAGGTATTCTGCGGCGGTGAGAAGATCGGAAAGATCGCCGATGTCCTGGACTATCCCGGAAACTCCGTGTATGTTGTCCGGGGCGAGTATGAATACATGATCCCGGCGGTGAACGAGTTTATCCTCTCCACCCGGCTGGATGAGAACCGGATGGATGTCAAGCTCCTTGAGGGTATGAGAAGCGATGAGAATTGATATCATGACCCTCTTCCCGGAGACCCTGGGCGATGTTCTCAGCGAGAGCATCCTGGGCCGTGCCCAGGAGCGGGGCTTCGTCCGCATCGAAGCCCACCAGATCCGGGACTACACTGCCAACAAGCAGAACCAGGTGGACGATTACCCTTACGGCGGAGGCCGGGGCGCTGTCATGACGGCGGATCCCCTGTACCGCTGCTGGGAGGCTGTGTGCGACCAGGCCGGCGGCCCGGTGCATACCATCTATATGTCCCCCTGCGGCCATACCTTCAAGCAGGCCGATGCCATCCGCCTGAGCAAGCTGGAGAACATCATCATTGTCTGCGGCCATTACGAGGGAATCGACCAGCGCTTTATCGACGAGTGCGTGGACGAGGAGATCTCCCTGGGAGATTTTGTCCTCACCGGCGGTGAGATCGCCGCCATGGCGGTCACCGACGCGGTGTGCCGCATGGTGCCCGGCGTTCTGGCGGATCCCGAATGCTTTGAGGATGAGAGCCATTTTAACGGTCTTTTGGAGTATCCCCAGTACACCCGCCCCGCTGTCTGGCATGGCCGGGCGATACCGCAGATCCTCACCTCCGGCAACCATGAAAAGGTCCGCCAGTGGAGAAGAAAGCAGTCCCTGCGCCGCACCCGGGAGCGCCGGCCGGATATGTACGAAAGATTAGACCTTTCCTCCAAGCAGGATAAAAAGCTACTCAAAGAGATGGCGGAAGAAGATGCCGAATAATTTACACCCACCGAACCTTCGGTGGGTGTTG
>CAZHEG010000294.1:0-1817 GCA_964531435.1 uncultured Oscillospiraceae bacterium
GCCTGCGGTGATACCATTTTGCACGGCAAAATGGCAGGCGGATGATATCCGCCCCTACAATATTTTTTAAGGAGAACACCATGGAAAAGATCACAAGCTTCACCATCGACCATATCAAGCTGCAGCCGGGACTCTACGTCTCCCGGAAGGACAAGGCAGGCTCCGAGACCATCACCACCTTCGACCTGCGCCTCACCTCCCCCAATGAGGAGCCGGTGATCAACACCGCCGAGCTGCACACCATTGAGCATCTCGCCGCTACCTACCTGCGCAACGAGCCCACCTGGAAGGACCGTGTGCTCTACTTCGGCCCCATGGGCTGCCGCACCGGATTTTACCTGCTGCTGACCGGCGATTACGAGTCGAAGGATGTTGTCCCCCTGGTTCATGACTGCTTCGCCTTCATCCGGGACTACCGGGGCCAGGTCCCCGGCGCCTCCGCCAGGGACTGCGGCAATTACCTGGACATGAACCTGCCCATGGCAAACCACTATGGCGCGCGCTACGCCGCTCTGCTTGAAACCATCACCAATGACCGTCTGGTCTACCCGGAATAAGGAGGAAGCCCTATGAAGCTCGGAATCATCGGCGCCATGGATGTGGAGGTCGCCGCCCTGAAGGCAAAAATGGACGGCGTTCGCGTCGCCGCCCATGCAGGCTCGGAATATTTTGAAGGCACCCTGGAGGGTGTGAGCGCCGTCGTGGTGCAGTGCGGCGTGGGCAAGGTCAATGCCGCCCTATGCGCCCAGATCCTGATCAGCGTCTACGGTGTGACCCACATCGTCAACACCGGCATTGCGGGCTCCCTGTGCGCCGACCTGGACATTGGCGACCTGGTCATCAGCCGGGATGCCATCCACCACGATTTTGACCTGCACTTCTGGGGCCGCCCCGTGGGCCAGGTTCCCGGCATGGACGTCACCGCCTTCCCCGCCGATGAGGCTCTGCTGCAGAAGGCATACGCCGCCGCGGAAGCCGTCAATCCCGGCCACAACCGCATCGGCCGGGTGGCCAGCGGCGACCAGTTCATCTGCTCCAAGGAACAGAAGGACAAGATCATCGCGGACACGGCTGCCATCTGCGCCGAAATGGAGGGTGCCTCCATTGCCCACGCCGCTTACCGCAACGGCATTCCCTTCGTGATCCTGCGGGCCATCTCCGACAAGGCAGACGACTCTGCCGAGATGGACTACCCCACCTTTGAAGCCATTGCCGCCCAGCGCTGCGCCCAGGTGACCATGAACCTGGCAAAGCAGCTGGCAGAATGATCCTGCAACGAAAAAGCGTGCCGGTCGAGCCGGCACGCTTATTTTTTATTTTCCGGACGCCACGCTCTTGCGGATCAGTGCCCGCTTCAGCCGGGCCTCCGCCATACGGATGTCCGTATCTGTGGCATTCTTGTCAGAAATGGTGCCCTGTGCCCGGTCATAGGCTCGCTGGGCCCGGTCCAGATCAATGGAATCCGCCCACTCGAAGGTGGTGGGGACCAGTGTCACTTCGCCGCCAACCACACTGAGCATACCGCCGATGCAGGCGGCATAGCGCTTCTGGCCGTCCACAACGATGGTTGCGCGGCCCATGCCCAGCGGGGCTACACAGTTGATGTGGCCTGCCAGAACGCCCATGTCGCCGGACGTGGTGCGAACCACGACCTCCTCCGCCTGGCCGTCATACAGGAGGCCGTCGGGGGTGACGATCTTCAGGGGGAAACTGGTCATGCCTTACCACCCTTCCACTTTTCCACAACCTCGTCAATGGAACCGGCGAACAGGAAATAGGACTCGGGGATATCGTCGTGCTTGCCCTCGATGATCTCC
>CAZHEG010000295.1:0-1804 GCA_964531435.1 uncultured Oscillospiraceae bacterium
GGCCGGGCGGCCGTAGCCGTGGATCTGGGCGTTGTCCAGGGCGTACTTCTTTTCGCACACCCCGCCGCCGTTGGCAATGACCTGGCTTCCGCCGGAGGTATTGCCCTCCACCGTATAAACATATGCGTCATCCGCATCACATACCAGTCCCATGTGGCTGACGGTGGTGCCGCTCTTAAAGAAGATCAGGTCGCCCGGCTGAGGATCAGCAGTGTGAAGCTGGCCCTTGTTTTGGAAGTACTTCGCCGCCCAGCCGCAGCCCGCTCCCAGGGACTTTTCCGGCTGGCACAGCAGCTCCCGGGCGATGTCCACGCCGAAGGTCTGCACGAACACCCAGGCCGCGAACACCGCGCACCAGGGGTAGCCATTTTTCTTGCCGTTGAAAAAGCCCAGCTCGTCCAGGTCCCGGGCATATTTGGTGTAGTTGCCGGAGCCCGCGTTGGCGGTCTTGTCGTCAAGCTGGGCATTACTCGCTTTTTCCAGGTAACCGGTCTCCGCCCTGGCGGTGGCGATCACCTTGGATGCAGTATTGCTCATATGTATTCCTCCTTTTTCTTATCAGCTTTCCGGTGCTGCTGTTTCGATCTCTTCTCCCTCGGTATACTGCCTGCCCAGCTCCGCCGGATCCACCGCCTCGCAATAAGAAACGCCCTCCCGCACTACATAGCGGTTTTCGTTGGAATAGGTGCGGTTCAGAACCACACCGTCAGATCTTGTTTTGTAGTATTCCGTTACGATCACTCCCATCCCTCCAATATCTCAGGATAATCCTCAATCGCTCTTATTTGTTCTGCATATACACTCCAATTTGTTGCTTCCCTGTAACGATCTGCCAAGGCAGACGGAACATAGACATAGCCTGTTCCAGCAAGAATTGGAGAATTGGAAAATGCATTCGTATTTCCCAATTCGCAAACAGTATCTGACCCCAATATTAAAGCTGTAAGGCTGCTGCATGAATTAAAGCAGCTATTACCGATGTTAATTAACTTCGGGAAATAGGCCTTTTGCAATCTCTGACAAGTATTAAAGTCGTATCCCCAACCAGTAATGGTTTCCAATGAGGGCATATAAATGCTTGTGAGACCCGTGTTTCCAAATGCAGCTGCCACCATCGATGTGACACCAGGTAGGTTTACCTCTGTCAGATTTGAACACGACGTAAAAGCGCTCTCACCAAGCTCCGTGACATTCGGCAAATTTACTTTTATGAGATTTTTATTCCCCTTTTGAAAACCCGGGCAAACTCCTCCCGTTGCTTTGCTGTTAATCAGCTCCGTAATTTCCTTGTTAAGAATACTTGCAAGGCAATCTTCGACCAACACAGACTCCTCAGCAAACAGAACGCTTCCTCCATCCGTTGTGTCCAGTTTCACGGCGGTGACCCCGGTATAGGTGTTGTTTCCCAGCTTTACATCAGCCATCATTTTACCTCCAAAATTTGATCACTCTGCGTGGCAGAGGCATTCAGAATATACAGAACACCGTTTTCAAAAACCGCTTCCGTAATATTGGCTGGACTCTCCTGCACGCACCATGTTCCCGCAATGATGCGGCCCAGCCGATAGCCCATCATCATTTCCATCCGCTTTAATTCCACCATAGCTTCCCCTTTCACTTGCGGTCCGGGGGCTGAGGCACACTGGCAAGGCCCAGAACAAATCCGCCGAGCCAGGACCGCAGGCCCGCCCACTTCGTCACCGGATCACTTGCAGCCAGATACATTGATCCGTCCGCTGCCGTGATGTTGAAGTTCGACCAGATCGGATCCAGGATCTCCGGCAGCAGGATGCATGTGTAATCA
>CAZHEG010000296.1:0-1793 GCA_964531435.1 uncultured Oscillospiraceae bacterium
GCAATGGGGCTATGCGTTTTTCGGTGCGTAGCTTCGGCTACGCACTTTTTAATTTTACAGAAAGAAGGAACGCAAATGAAAAAGACAATTGCTTTGCTCTTGGCACTTGCGCTGTGCCTGTCCTTGTGTGCTTGCGGTGGTGGGAATGAAACTCCCGCAACAACCGAAGCAACCACAGAACCAATAGATACAACACCTCCGACAACCGAAACTACCGCTCCTGTAGAGACAGAACCTCAGTATGAGACTGTTGAAATTACCATGGATAATTGGATGGAGTATTTTGAATTTGTGTTTATTGAGGACTGGCAAATCAATGGCTTTGGTGAGTCCGAAGGTTATTCCTACGTGTACCAACTGAAACTTCGGGATGATTATGCTTCTAAAATTAACCTTCAAAATATTGCTATCACTGTTGAAGTTGCTTTCAAGGATGTACTAAGTGATGCAACCTTCGATTTTGAGAAAATGGAATATACTGTTGGGGATGCGATGTCTCAGGTAGGAGAAAAAAGCACTGTGTGGGAAATCACATCTCTCAGCAAAGAAATGATTTGTATATCAACAGCACTGGAAGGATTTGTAGATGTGCAGAGTGATAGAACTTATTTCTATCAAGTATTAGAACCGACTATTAGCCGAATCCAAGGCACTATTGAACTTATTGAAGAATAAAGACTTAAACAGGGAGCCATTCGTGGCTCCCTGTTCCTTTTATGCTTCCAAAAGTCCAATGTATTTGTAAACTGTGGTTCTGCTGATGTGGCAGACCCTTGCGAGTTCCGACACATGGGGCTGCTTGCTCTTGTAGGCAGGATAGTGGCGAAGGAAGGTGGCGGGGATGTCCTCTTTGCTCACCTGCGGCCGCCCGATTTGCCGCCCTTTGGCTCTGGCGTTCTCCATGCCGGACAGCATCCCTACCCCACGATTCTGCAGCAGAGCGTTCGGCTATCCACCAGATGCAGTGAACCGGACAGTTTCCCAAACCCAAAACAAAAACCGGAAGGTCAAACGACCTTCCGGTAATGCACTCCACATATTTCTCTGTTAAGAACAGGTCACAAACGGTCACCGGGGTTCTTTTCGTTATTGGGGATTGGGTACCACTTCCGGTCCGATGGGGCAGTCATAGCCCTCGGCAGCGGCAACTGCAAACTCCTCCCGGGCACGGAGCAGCAGCTCGGGATTTTCCATCAGATCCGCAGCCGCGCCCGCCAGGACCTTGGCAGCCGTCAGCATGCCCTTGTAGGCAATGCCGGTCTTGCCGCAGGCTACGGTCTGCCAGCTGTGGCCGGGGCAGCCGGAGGGCTGGGTCACGGCGGTGAACTGGGCCGTGGGGGTCAGCCAGCTGACATCGCCCACATCGGTGGAGCCGGGAGAGAAGGCGGTGGAGGGCACATAGGGCATCACAAAGTTATTCAGCGCCGCGGTGCCGCCGTCGGTCTTTTCCATCACCACGCGGCGCACCTGGGCGTTTTCCTGCACCAGCTGACCGGGCAGGGGCGTTCCCGGGAAGGTGGCACGGAGCTGCCGGGCAAATTCCTGCTCGCTGTCGGTATACTCAGGCAGCTCCACCTCCATCAGGTTGTCCTGCAGCAGCTGCTCCAGAACCTGGTTGGACATGGTGTTGGCAGTTCCGTCGATCTGGCTGGTGGTAACGGTACAGTCCGTCATCAGCGCCGCGCCCCTGGCGATGTTGTCCACCCGGTTCAGCAGGGCCTTGGCCTTGCGCACCGTGGCGCCCCGAACCATATAGATCAGCTTCGCCTGGGACTGCACCACGTTGGGAGAAA
>CAZHEG010000297.1:0-1785 GCA_964531435.1 uncultured Oscillospiraceae bacterium
GCGCAGTTGATATAATCCGCGTTGCCCCGGTCATAGCGGCTCTGCCACCAGGCCTTGGTCATGTCGATGCTCTCCGCGGTCACCAGGGGTGCCGCCGCATCGAAGAAATGCAGATATCCGGTCTCGCCGAAATAGTGGCCGATGGCCTCGCTCATGGCATCGGAGGTCAGGGGGCCGGTGGCGATGATCACGGGGCCCTCAGGGACCTGGGTGACCTCTTCGTGGACCACGGTGATGTTGGGATGATTTTTGATCTTTTCGGTGACCATGCCGGCAAAGCCGTGCCGGTCCACCGCCAGGCAGCCGCCGGCCTCCACACGGGTGGCCTCCGCGCACTGCAGGATCAGGCTGCCGCAGCGCCGCAGCTCCTCCTTCAGCAGACCGACCGCATTCTCCAGCCGGTCGCCCCGCAGGGAATTGGAGCAAACCAGCTCCGCGAAATCATTGGTATGGTGGGCGGGAGATTTCTTGTGGGGCTTCATCTCGATCAGCTCCACCTGAATGCCCCGCTGGGCAAGCTGCCAGGCCGCCTCTGAGCCGGCCAGGCCCGCACCGATCACTTTCACTTTCATTCAGCGGCCTCCTTCTTCTTTGTCTTCCGGGTGGTCGTGGTTTTCTTCGCCGCGGTCTTTTTTGCCGCGGTCTTTTTTCCGGCGGTCTTCTTTTCCGCGGCAGTCTCTGCGCTGCCCTCGCTCTTTTTGTAGTAGCCGCGCTTGTCCTCGGGCAGGAAGTTGGGGCAGGTTTCGGTAATGCAGAAGGGCTTCATCCGGCCCTTGCCGCTCTTTTTGAACATGGTATTGCCGCAGGAGGGGCAGTCATGCTCCGTGGGAACATCCCAGCTCATGAAGCCGCACTCCGTGCCCTTTTCGCAGGCGTAGTAGGCATAGCCCTTCTTGCTCTTTTTCTTCAGCATGCCGCTGCCGCAGCGGGGACACCGGCCGGGCATCCGCTCCACGATGGGCTTGGTGTTCTTGCATTCCGGCCAGCCGGGGCAGGCCAGGAATTTACCGAAGCGGCCCACCTTGACCACCATGTTTTTGCCGCACAGCTCGCAGATCTCGTCAGTCTCCTCCTCGGGGACCTTGATGCGAACGCCCTCCAGGGCGGTTTCCGCATCCTGCAGCTCCCGGCTGAAGTCCGTGTAGAAATCGCTCAGGACGGTTTTCCAGTCAAGCTTGCCTGCCTCCACATCGTCCAGACGGCTTTCCATATTGGATGTGAACTCCACATCCACGATATCATTGAAGCGCTCCATCATCAGGGAGTTGACGATCTCACCCAGAGGGGTGGGCGCCAGGCGCTTGTCGGTCTTAAGGACATATTCCCGGTCCTGAATGGTGGAAACGATGGAAGCATAGGTGGAAGGACGGCCCACGCCCTTCTCCTCCATGGCCTTGACCAGGGTAGCCTCGGTATACCGGGCGGGGGGCTGGGTAAAGTGCTGCTCCTTCCGGATGTCCGCAATGTTTGCCTGGTCTCCCGCCTGCAGGTCCGGCAGCGGAGATCCCGCCGCCTCGCTCTCCTCGTCCCGGCCCTCCTCGTAAACGGCAATGAAGCCGGGGAAGGCCATGCTCTGATGGCTGCTGCGGAATACATGTCCGGCGCATTCTGTGTCGATGGACACGGTATCAAACAACGCGTTTGCCATCTGGGATGCCAGGAAACGGCCCCAGATCAGCTTGTAGAGCTTGTACTGCTCCTTGGTCAGGCTTCCCTGAATCCGCTCGGGATCCAGCTCCACATGGGTGGGCCGGATGGCCTCGTGGGCATCCTGGGCACCGGACT
>CAZHEG010000298.1:0-1778 GCA_964531435.1 uncultured Oscillospiraceae bacterium
ATGTTGTCGATGCCCATGGCAGCGGCACCCAGCAGATCGGACTGCAGAGCCAGACGGTTCCGGTCACGGCAGGTGGCCTGATAGATGGGGTTCAGGCCCGCATTCTTCAGGGCAACACAGGTAGCCAGAGTGGAGGTACGCATGACGGAGGACTGGTTATCGGTGACGTTCACTGCGTGAATGCCGCTGAGGTAGGTGGTAGCTTCCTCTACCAGGTGCTCCAGGTGGTAACCCTTGGGAGGGCCGACTTCTGCGGTAACAACAAATTCACCGTTATCAAATAACTCGGTAATTCTCATTAGCTATTACTCCTAATCTATGTAGTATATTAAACTTCCTTGTCGGTTGCGTAGTTACGCAGCTGGACGGGGCACTTCAGCAGATCCAGACGGCCAACAGCCTTCAGCCGCTGGTAGATGCGCTCCCAGCCGCAGTCCATGTTGGGATCCACCTCGCACTTGCCGTTCTTGGCGCCGCCGCACTGGCCGTTGACCAGGCTCTTGGAGCAGGCAGTGATGGGGCAGATGCCGCCGGTGATGTTCAGGTAGCACTCGCCGCACTGACGGCAGTCATGCTCCAGGGGGGTGACGCCCTGGAAACCGGGCAGGGCGTAGGTGTCGCAGGCGGCGTAGACCCGCTTGCCGGGGTACGCGGCGGCCACGGTTTGAACGCCGACACCGCAGGAGAAGACCAGGATCAGATCTGCTGCCTCGATGGCCTCGGCATGAGCCTGCAGGCGCAGGGCCAGATTTTCGGGATTGCAGATATAGTCTGTGGTGATGATGCCGGTGACGGCACCGCTTTCCTTCAGCTCCTGCTGGAGGGCGGCAGCCTCAGCCTCGGGGAAGTGGATCTCCTTGCAGCCGTGGCAGTTGATGATAAAGACCTTTCCGGACACCAGGGAAAGGATGGTTTCCTTCGCTTTCAGTTCGGTGATCAGCATCTTACTTCATCCCCCTTACCGCGTTTTTGCCGGCCTTGATCAGGGTGACCAGCGGGATCTTGGAGGAGCAGATATATTCGCAGCATCTGCACTCCATGCAGTCCATAATATTCTTTTCCTTCAGCGCAGCGGGATTGAACACCAGCTTTGCAAAGTGCAGGGGAGCCAGCTCCATGGGGCACACATCCACGCAGCGGCCGCACTTGATGCATTCCATGGGCTCGGCAACATCGGTATCAACAGCGATGATGCCGTTGGAGCCCTTCATAATGGGCGCGTTCAGGTTCTCCTGCTCGAAGCCCATCATGGGGCCGCCGGCCTTGACGGTCACATTGGTGCCGGTGATGCCGCCGCAGTGATCCACCAGCGCCTGGGCGCAGGTGCCGATCTTGACGATGAAGTTGCCGGGGTTGGCGATGTGCTCGCCGGTGACGGTGGTCACGCGCTCGATCAGAGGCATGCCGGTCTTGATGGCATCGGCAATGGCCTTGGTGGTGCTGACATTGCCCACCACGCAGCCCACATCGGCGGGCAGGCCGCCGCTGGGGACCTTACGGCCGGTGACGCGCTTGATGAGCATCTTTTCAGCGCCCTGGGGATACTTGGTCTTGGCAACGCAGACCTCGATGTTGTCCATATCGGCGACCTTGGAGCGCATCAGCTCGATGGCGTCGGCCTTGTTGTCCTCAATGACGATGACGCCCTTTTCGGCGGCGACGGTCTTCATCATGGCCTTCAGGCCGAAGATCACATCGTCAGCGTACTGAAGCAGCAGGTGATGGTCGGCGGTCAGGTAAGGCTCACACTCGCAGCCGTTCAGCAGCACATACTCGAT
>CAZHEG010000299.1:0-1769 GCA_964531435.1 uncultured Oscillospiraceae bacterium
TGCCTTATTCCGCCGGTGATTTTTCGGCAAAATTTGCGAATTTCCCCTCGGCGGTGGCTGACAAATCCGTTTTGCTGTGTTATAGTTAATATATATGAACGGAGGTGCCCCTATGAATTTTCTGGAAGAGCGTATTTTGAAGGATGGCGTGGTGAAGCCCGGCGATGTGCTGAAGGTGGACAGCTTCCTGAACCATCAGATGGACATCGGCCTGATGGACGAGATCGGCCGGGAATTCAAGCGCCGCTTTGACGGCTGCGGCATCACCAAGGTGCTGACCATCGAAGCCTCCGGCATCGCCGTGGCTTACCCCGTGGCCCGGGAGTTCGGTGTTCCCCTGGTGTATGCCAAGAAGTCCCAGTCTGTCAACCTGGACGGCGAGCTGCATATTGCTGAGGTGGAGTCCTACACCTCCAAAAAGACCAGCCGGATCATTGTTTCCAAGAAGTACCTGTCCCCCGGGGACCGGGTGCTGCTGGTGGACGATTTTTTGGCCAACGGCTGCGCGCTGCAGGGCCTGATCTCCATCGTTGACGCCGCCGGCGCCACCGTGGAGGGCTGCTGCATCGCTGTGGAGAAGGGCTTCCAGGAGGGCGGCTGGCGGATCCGCAATCTGGGCTACCGGGTGGAATCCATCGCCATCATCGAGTCCATGGACCCGGAAACCGGAAGCATCACCTTCCGCCGGGAAGAATGAGCCATCAGGAGGAAATGAAAATGAAAAAGACGATCACCGTGATATTGGTGCTGCTGGCCTGCGCCCTGCTCACCGCCTGCGGCTGCGAGCATGAATGGACGGAGGCGGACTGCGCTTCTCCCAAGACCTGTGCCCTCTGCGGGGAGGCCGAGGGTGCGCCCCTGGGCCACAGCTGGCTGGCCGCCACCTGCACCGCCCCCAAGACCTGTGAGGTCTGCGGCGAAACCCAGGGAGAGGCACTGGAGCATGCCTGGACCGATGCGAGCTGCGTCGAGCCCAAAACCTGTGAAAGCTGCGGCCTGACGGAGGGCGAAGCCCTGGGCCATGTGTTCGCCGAGTATGTGGACTGCGAGAATCCCCCGGTCTGCGGTGTCTGCGGCGAAAACAGCGGCGAGGCCCGGGAGCATGAATGGCTGGATGCCACCACCGAGGATCCCAAGACCTGCTCCCTCTGCGGCAAGACCGAGGGCGAGCCCATCAACGTGGACAGCCGCTTTGTCACCGCCAACTGCCGGGACATTTTCGGCACCTGGACCGGAACCGCCACCAATTCCGCCGAGGAGCTGGGGGTCGAGGGCGTGGATGCGGACATCACCTACACCGCTACCATGATCTTCCGCGCCGACGGCACCGCCCAGCAGACCACCCTGCTGGAAAAGGAATCCTACATTGCCGCCATGACCGACTGGACTGTGGAGTATATGTATGCCCTCTACGCCGGCTACGGCATGACGGAAGCGGATGCGGATGCCGCCATGAAGGCCGCCTACGGCATGGACGTGCGGGAATACGTTCAGGCCAGCTTCGCGGAGCTGAGCGAGGAGGATCTGACCAGCGTCATCGATTGGGTGTACTATGTGGAGGACGGTCAGCTGTACCTGGCGGAGAGCTGGGACGCTGAATTCGCCCCTGCCCAAATCACCGTGGAGGGCGACAGCCTGACCATGGAGGACGAGCTGGTGAGCATCGTGTTCACCCGGGTGGAGTAACGGAAAAAGAGATCAAGGCGCTGCGAAAGCAGCGCCTTTGGTTTTGGAGATATGGGGTAAATGAAACAGGGGCGGTCTGTAAT
>CAZHEG010000300.1:0-1766 GCA_964531435.1 uncultured Oscillospiraceae bacterium
TTCGGCATCGAGCCCTTCCTGGAGAACTTCCTGAAGCTGACGCCCCCTCCCCTGTCCCGGACCTCCGACCAGGGCGTGGTGGATACCTTCAGCCCCGATTTCTCCGCCTTCGTTTTCAAGATCCAGGCCAACATGAACAAGGCCCACCGGGACCGCCTTGCCTTTATGCGCATCTGCTCCGGCAAGTTCAGCCGCGACACCGAATACTATCACGTTCAGGGCGGCAAGAAGATGCGTCTTTCCCAGCCCCAGCAGCTGATGGCCGCGGAGCGTGAGATCGTGGAGGAAGCCTACGCCGGCGACGTCATCGGCGTTTTCGACCCCGGCATCTTCTCCATCGGTGACACCATCACCGTCCCCGGTAAGAAATTCACATATTCCGGCATCCCTACCTTCGCCCCCGAGCATTTCTGCCGTGTTTCCGCCAAGGATTCCATGAAGCGCAAGCAGTTCGTTAAGGGCACGGAGCAGATCGCTCAGGAGGGTGCCATCCAGATCTTCAAGGTCCCCTACTCCGGCATGGAGGAGGTCATCGTTGGCGTCGTCGGCGTGCTGCAGCTGGAGGTATTCCAGTACCGCATGAAGACCGAGTACGGCGTGGAGCTTCGCATGGAGCACCTGCCCTATGAGGAGATCCGCCTCATCGACGAATATCCCGGCGACCTGACGGACCTGAACCTGGGCAGCGATGCCGAGGTTCTGGAGGACTACCGGGGCCGCAGCCTGCTGGTGTTCAGCAGCTACTGGGCCATCGACTTTATCTGCCGCCGCAATCCCGGCCTGAAGCTGCGGGAGATCATCGTGGAGGAAGGCTGATGAAGCAGAAGCTGAAATTCATCCTGTCCATCGTGATCGGCAATGCCCTGCTGGCCTTTTCCATCTGCGCATTTGTCATTCCCAATGACATCATGCTGGGCGGCAGCAACGGCATCGCCCTGTTCATCCAGCAGTTTATCCCCGTCCGCCTGTCTGTCATAGCGGCGGTGGTGAACATCATTCTGTTCCTGCTGGGCCTGATTTTCCTGGGCTGGAAATTTGCCGCCACCTCCCTGATGTCCACCATCATCTACCCCATCATCCTGGGCATTTTCGAGATGTTCCCCCTGGACACCCTGTTCAACGAGAACATTGTGGTTTCCGCACTGGCCTGCGGCGTGCTGTGCGGCCTGGGCATCGGCATGGTGATCCGGGTAGGCGGCTCCACCGGCGGAATGGATATCCCCCCCTGCATCCTGAACAAGTACAAGGGCATCCCCGTCGGCACCTCCGTCATGTTCTTTGACACCCTGGTGGTGCTGATGCAGGTGGCTGTAAAGGGCATGGACGGCCTGCTTCTGAGCATTCTCGTTATCGTGGTCATGTCCTCCACCATCAACAAGACCCTCCTGTCCGGCGAGAAAAAGATCCAGGTCATCATTATTTCTCCGGAGATCCAGGCGATCCGCCAGGAGATTCTGAAAAAGATCGACTGCGGTGTTACCATGCTGGAGGTAGAGGGCGGCTATGAGGGCGTGAAGCAGCAGGCCATCCTCAGCGTGGTCTATTCCAGCAAATATCCCGAGATCCGCAATGTGGCCCTGGCGCTGGATAAGAACGCGTTCGTGGTTGCCTCCGACGTCACCGACGTCAACGGCAAGGGCTATACCCTCTCCCGGGAGAACTGAAAACCGATACATTCAGGGCGCGTTTCACAACGCGCCCTTCTGTTTTTGAGAGTAAATTGGAGTTTAGCATGCAGTGTGATAACACACCGAACCCTTGCCCCC
>CAZHEG010000301.1:0-1763 GCA_964531435.1 uncultured Oscillospiraceae bacterium
GTTTTTCTATATGGTAAACCAACGGAAGAAAAATAGCAAATGAATTTTTTGTAACTATGGAAATTTACCGCCCGGTGTGTTACAATGGGGTAAATAAAACTTACCGGGGGTATTATCATGGATCTGGGCCATCGGCTGAAACAGGCGCGGCTGGAAGCGGGCCTTTCCCAGCGGCAGCTTTGCGGCAGTGTCATCACCCGCAATATGCTCTCCCAAATCGAAAACGGCAGCGCCAAGCCCTCCATGGATACCCTGCAGTACCTGGCCGGAGTGCTGGGCAAAAGCGTCAGCTACTTTCTGGAGGATAACGCCGCCTCACCCAACCAGGCCCTGCTTTCCTCGGCCCGGTCCCTTTTTGCGAGGGGAGAATACGCCGCTGCCCTGTCCGCGCTGGAGGATTTTCAGCTGCCGGACCCGGTGGCTGAGGCGGAATACCACCTGCTGACTGCCCTGTGCGCCCTTTCCCTGGCGGAGAAAACCGAGGACAACGCCCAGCTTCTGGCCCGTGCCGCCGAAGCAGGAAAGTCTACCCCCTATTATACTCCCGACCTGGAGCGGCGCCGCCTGCTGCTGTTGGGGGACGTATCCGGCCTTCCGGGCCTGGATGATGAACTGCTGCTGCGGGCACGGCATTCCCTTTCAGCCGGCGACCCTGCCCGGGCCGCCAGGCTTCTGGACGCCGCCGAGGATCAGGATGCTCCTGCCTGGCTGCACCTGCGGGGTGACTGCGCCATGGCCTGCGGCGACTATACCCACGCCGCGCGGCTCTACCGCCGGGTGGAATGTCCCGCCGTCTATTCCCGCCTGGAGCAGTGCTATCTCAAGCTTGAGGACTACAAAATGGCCTACCACTACGCCACCCTCCAGCGCTGATACGAACAAAAAAAGACCCGCCGCACATGCCGTGCGGCGGGCCCTGCTTTTCTCAGCCCGTCTGCATATCCTTCGCCATACCCAGCCGGATCTGCCGGACACCGTCGGCACTCCACACGCGCCGCTGATAGGTCCAGACACACCCTGTAAAGGTCAGCGTTCCGTTGGCGCTGGTGTGGATCAGGAAGAAGGGCTCCTCCGGGCCCGGATCATCCTCCGTTCCCACCGGAAAAAATTCCTCAAGACGGAAATTCCATGGCGCGTCATCCAGCTCCGGGATGTCATCATCCACCGTCCGCCAGCAGGTAAAGGCCGTGACGTATGCCAGCTGCTCCCCCTCCAGGCTGACCATCGGAGTAGAGGTATAGAACTGGGCCGTCACCTCCATGCTGTAAAGCCCCGTCCGGCCATTCAGTCCGCACTGTCCCACGGCGCATTTTCCGCCCAGCTCCGCCAGCACCGCCGCGGCAGATAATGCCGCATCCTCGCAGGCCGCCGCCCCCAGGCTCTCCGGCGACAGCACCGTTACCAGTGCCGTTGCCGTCTGCTCCCGCAGGTCCGCCTTCAGCAGATTTACCGCGCAGACCGGGCCGCTGATGGCGCTCATTCCCCTGGCGGGATACCCCCGCTCCACAGGAAACCCCGCCCCATCCAGCGCCGCCATTACATTGCTCAGAATCAGCTTCCCCATGCGGTATCACTCCCCTTCTCCACACACAGGCCCCAGCAGTACGCCTTCCGCCCTTCCACCACCACCGGCTCCGCCCGGCGCAGCTCGAAGCAGCGGTCCAGGAATACCAGGGTATCTCCCACAGCCGCCTCCGGCTGCGTGGGGCCGATATACACGAACATCCCCATGGGCACCCGCCCCAGAGGGCCGGCCTCCAGCT
>CAZHEG010000302.1:0-1762 GCA_964531435.1 uncultured Oscillospiraceae bacterium
GCAGCCGTCTACCTTCGCTGCCAGATACAGCTCATTGGGGATCTGCATGAAGTTCTGGCGCAGCAGGTAGATATAGAAGATGCTGACCAGGAAGGGCACGATCAGAACCGTGTAGGTATTGATCCAGTGCAGCTGGGTAACGGTGGAGTAGTTGGTGATGGTGAACAGCTCACCGGGGATCATCATGGTAGCCATCATGGCGCCGAACATGGCATCGCGGCCCTTGAACTCCAGACGGGCAAAGGCGAAGGCGGACAGAACGGTGATGACCAGGCTCAGCAGCGTGGACACAACGCCAACATACAGGGTGTTCAGGAACAGGCGGCCCAGGCTGGCGCTGGTGAATGCTTCCGCGTAGTTGCTGAACATTACGACCTTCGGCCAGAAGGTGGGAACGCTCATGCGGTACTCATCCAGGGTCTTCAGGGAGGAGATGATCATCCAGTAGAAGGGGAAGATGACAACCAGCGCCATGGCGATCAGGAATGCATAGGTAAAGAACTTTACCAGAAATTTGACGATCCGGGACTGGATGGATACCTTCTGGATGTCCTGGGCATGCATGGTATTCAAATTCTTGTCAGGCATTCAGGGCACCTCCTTAATAATGGACCGTCTTATTGCTGACCCAGTTATTGAACAGGGTAACAACAAGAATGATGCCGAACAGGATCAGAGCGGCAGCGGAGGCACGGCCCTGGCTGTTGGTGGCCAGCGCGTCATAGATAAAGCCAACCATGGTATTCAGGCGGCCGGCATCATCCGGGGGACCCATGGTCTCGCCGAAGATACCGACAATGCTGGAATACTCCTTGAAGCCACCGATAAAGCCGGTGATGATGACATAGGCCAGCATCGGGGACAGCAGGGGCACGGTGATGCGGGTGAACACTCTTCTTCTGGGAGTGCCGTCCACCTTGGCAGCATCATAGTACTGCTGGCTGATGCCCTGCAAGCCGCCCAGCAGGACCAGGATCTTGAAGGGCAGGGCGTTCCACACGATGTAGACCACCATGACCGTCATATTGGCCCAGTAGGTAGAGCCGGCGTTGATCCAGTTGATGGGTCCGACTCCAAAGAGGCCCAGCAGGTTATTGATAATACCGGCTGTGACGATGAGCTCATTTTCCGTGCCGTAGAAGGAGCCGACGATGTTGAACATGGCGGCAAAGACCATGCCGATGGCAATGGAATTGGTGACGTAGGGCAGGAAGAAGATGGTCTGCAGGAACTTCTGCAGGGGCTTGATGGAATTCAGGGCGACTGCGATCAGCAGTGCCAGGAAGGTAGAAATGGGAACCGTCAGGAAGCACAGCAGAATGGTGTTCTTCAGACAGGTCACGAACCGCTTGTACTGGATGACCTTCGTAAAGTTTCCGAAACCGAAATTGAAGGTAGCACCGCCCGTTGCCAACAGGCCGCTGTAATCCTCCAGGAAGGCCATGCGGACAGTGTTGATGATGGGCCACACGGTGAACACAAGCAGCAGAACGATCGCCGGCGACAGGTACAGCCAGGCTTTCCATTGTTGTTTGCTATCGACCATATTACTTCACCTCGACGTGGATTCTTTCCTCAGTCTCCTTATGGAAGATGAAGACCTTGTTCCGCTTCAGGGAGTAGGAAACCGTCTCGGCCTTGGGATCGACCTTATTGTCGGAGTCCACGATGGAGCGGATGATGGGGTTCTGGGATGCGGGATGGGTGGAAACGATGCTGCTGTCGCGGCCCATGACCTCAACGGCATTGAGCTTGCAGTGCA
>CAZHEG010000303.1:0-1761 GCA_964531435.1 uncultured Oscillospiraceae bacterium
GCCATCATCAACCTGATGGGCACCGCCGGCGGCATTCTGGTGCTGGTGCTGGGCATCGTGTTCTCCACCGGCTCGGCGAAGAATGCCCTGATGAGCTACGTTACCTTCTTCTCCATCGTGGGCGGCGTGATGCTCACTGCCCTGGTGATCTTTATGCTCACCGTCCGGGAGCCCAAGTGGGCCGCGGAAATGCAGGCGGACAGCATCCGCTATGGCATCGAAGAGGAGAGCGGCGAGGCCGCCGGCGGCGGTAAGCTGGACAAGGACCGGATGAAGTCCCTGATCTTCCTGCTGCTGTCCATCGTGCTGTGGTTCTTCGGCTATAACGCCATTACCTCCAAGTATTCCGTGTATGCCGCCAATGTGCTGGATAAGGATTACAATACCACATTGCTGCTGGCCCAGGCCGCTGCCATCGTCGCTTACATCCCTGTGGGCCATGTGGCATCCAAGGTGGGCCGCAAAAAGACCATTCTCGCCGGCGTTGCCATGCTGGCGGTGGCCTTCGGCGGTGCTTCCGTTATCCGTTCCGACAGCCCCCTGTGGCTGATCAATGTGCTGTTCTGCCTGGCAGGCGTGGCATGGGCTTCCATCAACGTCAACTCCTTCCCCATGGTGGTGGAGATGTGCGCCGGAAGCGATGTGGGCAAGTACACCGGCTTCTACTACACCGCATCCATGGCGGCCCAGACCCTGACCCCCATGGTGTCCGGCTTCCTGATGGACCGGCTGGGCATGACCGTCCTGTTCCCCTACGGCACCGTTTTTGTCGCCCTGGCCTTTGTGACCATGCTGATGGTCAAGCACGGCGACAACAAGGTGGAGGGCAAGAAGGGCCTGGAAGCCTTCGATATTGACGACTAAGGTGAAGCTATGGCGATTCTGATCATTCTTCTTGTTTTAGCGGCGCTGTACCTCCTGGCGCTTCGGTGCCGCAAGGGCCATCCCCTGATGCCCCAGCTGCGGAAGTGGAGCTATGCCCACCGTGGCCTCCACGGAAAGGGCGTGCCCGAAAATTCCATGGCGGCCTTCCGGCTGGCCCTGGAAAAGGGCTACGGCATCGAGCTGGATATCCACCTGATGGCGGACGGCCAGCTGGCGGTGATCCACGATTCTTCCCTGAAGCGCACCGCGGGAGCGGATGTGCATATTGAGGACCTGACCGCCGCGGATCTGCCCAATTACCGTCTGGAGGGCACGGAAGAGCATATTCCGCTGTTTCAGGATGTGCTGGAGCTGTTTGACGGCAAGGCACCGCTGATCGTGGAGCTGAAGGCGGAGCGGGGTAACCACGCCGCCCTGACGGAGGCTGCCTGCAAAATGCTGGAAAGCTACCGGGGCCTGTACTGCGTGGAGTCCTTCGACCCCCGGTGCATCCAGTGGCTGAAGAACAACCGGCCCGACATCGTCCGGGGCCAGCTGGCGGAGGATTTCTTTGGGGAGAAAAAATCCGGCCTGTCCTTCGGCATGAAGCTTCTGCTGACCAATTTGCTGCTGAATTTCCTGACGGTGCCGGATTTTGTAGCCTACAAGTTCGCCGACCGCAACGGTCTGGCGCCGACCCTGTGCCGGAAGGTGTGGGGCGCCCAGGGCGTCAGCTGGACGCTGCGCAGCAAGCAGGATCATGACACCGCCGTGAAGGAGGGGCAGATCCCCATCTTCGAGCATTTTGAGCCTTAAGAGCATAAAAATCAGGGGAGGATCCGATGGACCCTCCCCTTTGTGTATATTGCACCCCAAAGTGGCAAATTGGAGTTTATC
>CAZHEG010000304.1:0-1759 GCA_964531435.1 uncultured Oscillospiraceae bacterium
CTCGCTTGGACTTCGGGAGAGAAAAAAGTTATCGTGCTCAGCTTGTTATCCGCACTTTTCGCTGTGGCACTCAACCTTATCAACCTGTATGTTTCCCCCACGATACTCTCTGTGGTGGAAAGACAGGCGACCGTTACGGAGCTGATCTTAACGATAGTGGTATTTGTCGTAGCTTTGATGCTCGTTTCGGCGGCGTCAAGCTATGTAAACATAAACACGCTATACGGAAGAATCAGCGTGCGTTGCGAAATAATAAACCTGCTTAACAGGAAAGCGACAACAACTTCTTACCCGAATATTTATGACGAGAAGTTCAAAAAACTGAAAGCGAAAGCGCAAGAAACTATCGGTTCAAACCAAGCCGCAACCGAAGCTATTTGGACTACGCTGACGGATTTGACGACCAACATTGTTGGCTTTGCATTCTATGTCATTTTGATGTCCTCGGTTCAGACGTTTCTGCTCGTCGCAATCCTTTTAACAACGGTTATTTCTTACTTCGTAAGTAATCGTTTGAATGAATGGGGATATCGTCACCGTGAGGAAGAAAGCGAATATGCAACGCAGATATATTATCTTAATCGTCGTTCAAGTGATTTGACACTTGCTAAAGATATTCGCATTTTTGGTTTGCGCTCTTGGATCGACGAGTTGTATGCAAAAAGCATGGCAGCATACACAGCTTTTCAGAAAAAAGCGCAGGGCATTTACGTTTGGGCAAGAATCGTTGATCTTATACTCACGTTTCTTCGTAATGCGATTGCATACGCCTACCTTATTGGTCTTGTAATTGGCGACGGACTCAGCGTTTCGGAGTTCCTGCTGTTCTTCAGCGCAGTAGGCGGCTTTACAGCTTGGGTATCCGGTATTCTCGGCGGTTTTAATACGCTTCACACACAATCCCTTGATATTTCTACTGTTCGTGAATGCCTTGAATATCCCGAACCGTTTAAGTTTGAGGATGGTGAGCCTATTGAGGCAGAAGCAGACAGACTTTACGAAATCAGACTTGAAAACGTATCCTACCGTTATCCCGGCGCTGACAAAGATACCCTCACAAATATCAATCTCACACTTCATCCCGGTGAAAAACTTGCTGTGGTTGGTTTGAACGGCGCAGGTAAAACAACACTTATTAAGCTGATTTGCGGTTTCCTTGACCCCACCGAGGGGCGTGTTCTCCTTGACGGAAAGGATATTAGAGATTATAACCGCAGAGATTACTACAAGATGTTCTCGGCGGTGTTCCAGGAGTTCTCGCTCCTTGCCGGTACGATTGCAACCAACGTGGCACAGGATAGCGTTGGTATTGATATGGAGCGAGTCAAGGAATGTGTAGAGAAAGCAGGACTTCGCAAGAAGATCGAATCTTTGACGGACGGATATGAAACATATTTGAACCGAGAGGTCTATGATGATGCGATACTCCTTTCGGGCGGTGAAACACAGCGCCTTATGCTCGCCCGTGCGCTTTACAAAAACGCTCCGTTCATTGTTCTGGACGAGCCGACAGCGGCACTTGATCCTATCGCAGAGTCGGAAATGTATCAGAAGTACAATGAAATGACAAGCGGCAAATCTTCTATCTACATTTCTCACCGTCTTGCCTCTACTCGCTTCTGCGACCGCATCATTATGATTGCAGATGGCGGAATTGGCGAAGAAGGAACACATGAAGAACTCTTGAAAGCAGGCGGCAAATACGCCGAGCTGTTCGAGGTTCAGAGCAAATACTACAAGGAAGGAGAGGACGAAAATG
>CAZHEG010000305.1:0-1753 GCA_964531435.1 uncultured Oscillospiraceae bacterium
AGAACTGGGAGCCGGCGCTGTTGGGGGAGGAGGAGCGGGCCATGCTCAGCACGCCGCGCTTGTGCTTCAGGTCGTTCTTAACGCCGTTGAAAATAAACTCGCCCTTGATGCAGTAGCCGGGGCCGCCCATGCCGGTGCCCTCGGGGCAGCCGCCCTGGATCATAAAGTCGGGGATGACCCGGTGGAAGATCAGGCCGTCGTAATAGTTGTGATTAGCCAGATCGATGAAGTTACAGACGCTCTGGGGTGCCTTCTCGGGGTACAGCTCACCCTCGATGACGCCGCCGTTTTCCATAACGATCTTAAAAGTGGGATTTGCCATTTAATATCTCTCCTTCATGGCGCGGGCGATCTGGCGCTTTGCGTCAGCCTCAGCCGCGGATTGTCTTTTATCATAGAGCTTCTTGCCCTTGCACAGGCCGACCTTCACCTTCACCCGGCTGCCCTTCAGGTAGACGGACAGGGGGATCAGGGAGTAGCCGTCCTGCTTGACCTTGCCGTAGAGCCGCATGATCTCCCGGCGGTGCATCAGCAATCGGCGGGGACGGCGGGAATCCACATTGAAGCGGTTGCCGTGGTCATAGGGGGAGATGTGCATCTGATTGATGATCAGCTCGCCGTCCTTAATGCCGCACCAGGCGTCCTTCAGGTTCAGGGTGCCCGCCCGGATGGACTTGACCTCGGTGCCCACCAGCTCGATACCGGCTTCGTATTCTTCTTCGATGAAATATTCGTGCCGGGCCTCACGGTTTGTGGATATCACCTTGATGCTGTCCTTTTCCAAACGGCTCACCTCCTTCGGTCTTTCCTGCACTTAAGTATTATACCATAACTGTCAAGTCAGTCAAACAGAAACTTTTCCAGACTTTCTGTCGAATAAAAGCTGAAATCACAGAGCCGTTCCATATCAGCGCAGATCTCAGGGAATTCTTTCCGGCCCCATCCGGCAAAGGCGATCCGGACATTGCCGCCGCGGGCCATCTGTACCGCGGGCTTCATATCGTCGATCACCAGGCAGTCGGCAGGGGAGAGGCCGTACTTTTCCACGGTCTTTTCAATGGCGTAGGAGCTGGGCTTGCGGTGCTCCGGCTCCAGATCCCACCCGAAGATCTCATCCGGCTCAATGCCGAAATGGGTGCGGTAATCCCGGAGGATGTTCACCCGGGCCGACTGGGAGGATACAACGATGATACCGCCCTCTTCCTTCTGGCGGCGGATGATCCGTTCAATGCCGGGGTAGGGGGCCGGAATCTTGGTCTTGATGTGCTCCTTCCAGGCGTTATACTCGATGGACAGCTCCTCATCGGAGAAATGGAAGCGCTCCCGGCACATGGGAATGTATCCGGGACTGTAACAGCCGGAAATATATTCGTGCTGGGTGATGGTCATCCCGGGGCGGTATTCTTTTAAAAATTCCACGAAGAAGGGATAGTTGACGGTAGCTTCGCTCTGTACCACGGTATCATCGTGATCCAGCACAAGGCACGGAAATCTCAGCATGGTGATTTTCTCCTGTCCGAAATGTAAATTGGAGTTTATCGCGCTAATGCAAATTTCCGAAAACGGTGTCATCCCGAGCGACCGAATGGGAGTCGAGGGATCTTGGCACCGATTTTACCGCAAATGTAACCATAAGTGCGTAGATCCCTCGACTTCGCTGCGCGACCCTCGGGATGACAACTCTTTTGGTAACCGTAAGATAAACTACAATTTAATTTACTATACCAAATTTTCCCGAAACAGGCAACCACGA
>CAZHEG010000306.1:0-1745 GCA_964531435.1 uncultured Oscillospiraceae bacterium
ACGGCATCGCCCACTCCCACGGTCATGTCCACGAAAATCAGAAGGCCGTCATCAACCGGCTGGCCCGTGCCATCGGCCACCTGGAGAAGGTAAAGCGGATGGTGGAGGAAGGGCAGGACTGCTCCGAGGTCCTCATTCAGCTTGCCGCCGTCCGCAGCGCCATCGACAACACGGGAAAGGTGATATTGCAGGACCATATGCGCCACTGCATGGTGGACGCCGTGGCAGCGGGGGACACCGCCGCCATCGATGACCTGTGCCAGGCCATCGACAAATTCATGAAATGATCCCCGCCGGGTGGTTCGCCACCCGGTTTTTTCATATCCGCCGGGGTGGGCGCATAGGCTGTACCACCGAAGAATACGGAGGGATCGGATATGAAACGGCTCAGCATGATAATTGTATTTTCCTTACTGATCACCTTGATTCCCCTGCGGGTCCAGGCAGCGTCGCCGGAGATTGCAGGAAAAAGCGCCCTGCTGATGGATATGACCACCGGCACCGTGCTCCTGGAGCAGAACGCCCATGACCGCCTGGCCCCCGCCAGTGTGACCAAGGTCATGACCATGCTGCTCATTATGGAGGCCATCGATTCCGGCAGGATCTCCTGGGATGATACCGTCACCGCCTCGGACTCCGCCGCAGCCAAGGGCGGCAGCCAGATCTACCTGAAAGCAGGCGAAGCCATGTCCGTCACAGACTTGGTCAAGTCCATCGCGGTCAGCTCTGCCAATGACGCCGCCTGCGCCATGGCGGAGTACATCGCAGGCTCCGAGCAGGCCTTTGTGGAGCGGATGAACCAGCGGGCGGCGGAGCTGGGCATGAACGACACCCACTTCGCCAACTGCACCGGGCTGGACGACGAAGCCGACGCCACCCAGCACTACACCAGCGCCTATGACATTGCCCTGATGAGCCGGGAGCTGATGCTGCATCACCCGGACATTCAAAAATTCACCACCATCTGGATGGATACCGTCCGGGACGGTGCCTTCGGCCTTTCCAACACCAACAAGCTGGTGCGGTTCTACCCCGGGGCCACCGGGCTGAAAACAGGCTTCACCTCCTCGGCGGGCTATTGCCTGTCTGCCACGGCGGAGCGGGACGGGCTGAGCCTGATCGCGGTGGTCATGGGCGCCGCCACCTCCCAGGACCGTTTTTCCGCCTGCAAGACCATGCTGGACTACGGCTTTGCCAACTACGCTCTGGTGGAGCCGGAGCTTGACAGCAGCAGCCTCCCTGTCAAGCTGGGCACCGCGTCCTCGGTCAGCGCCGTCCCCGGGGAGGAAACGAAGCTACTCATCGACAAAAGCCAGAAAAGCTCCGTGACCACAGAGGTAACACTGGAGGAATCCGTTACCGCACCGGTAAGCAAGGGGCAGCGGCTGGGCACCCTGACGGTGCGCTCCGGGGAGCAGGTCCTGGCCCAGGTGCCCATGGTGGCAGCGGAGGCGGTGCCCCGGCTGACCTGGGGCGAGATTTTCCTCAAGGTGCTGCGCAAGCTCACCATGAGCAAGGAGGCATAATATGCAGGTCAAAGTCACACAGCTTCACTGCAAGGAGGTCATCTGCATCAGCGACGGACGGCGGCTAGGCTTCGTATCGGACCTGGAGGTAAAGGTGCCGGAGGGCGAGGTCACCGCCATCATCGTGCCCGGGCCCTGCCGCTTTCTGGGGGTGCTGGGACGCAATGACGATTACATCATCCCCTGGAGCTGCATCAAGCGCATTGGGCCGGACATCAT
>CAZHEG010000307.1:0-1742 GCA_964531435.1 uncultured Oscillospiraceae bacterium
GGTCAAGGAAGGCAAGCTGGACACCGCCCGGGAGATCCAGAACGAGTGCTGCCGCATCATCTACAAGATGTGCTCCGGCCACGGCAATATGTACGGCATGATCAAGGAGATCCTGCGCCGCAACGGCGGCCCCGACTGCGGCAGCGTCCGCGCTCCTCTGGCAGAGCTGATCGACAGCGATTCTCCCATCGTGGATGAGTGTGTCGCCATGATCAACGCAGCCATTGCCAAGTACTGCTGAAAGCGATAAAAGCCGCCGGAGGCAACTCCGGCGGCTTTCAAAGAGAAAACGGTATGGATTTTATGGAACCACTGCAGGTCCTGTGGGACTACATGGGCCTGCACCGGCAGCCGGAAAAGGCCGACTGCATTGTTGGCTTCGGAAATTTCAATGACGATATTGCCCGCCGGGCGGCCCAGCTTTACCACCGGGGCTTCAGCCCCTGGGTGCTGTTCACCGGCGGCCTGGGCCGAAATACGGAGGGGCTGCTGTCCGAGCCGGAGGCGCGGAGGTTCGCCGCCGTGGCCATGGAATGCGGTGTCCCGGAGGAGAAGATCCTGCTGGAGGACCGCTCCACCAATACCAAGGAAAATATCCTCTTCACCCGGCAGCTGCTTCAGGAGCGGGGCATCCCCCATGACCGCATTCTGGGCGTCCACCAGCCATTCATGGAGCGGCGCATCGCTGCTGCCTTTGGGGTGTACTGGCCGGATGTGCGTTTTTCCGTCACCTCGCCCCAGGTGGACATCCCCACGTACCTGCGGCGGGCGAAGGAGCAGGGCGTTACTGCCGAGGCTGCCGTCAGCGTGATCGTGGGGGATTTTCAAAGAATGGAGCTGTACGCCCGGAAGGGGTGGCAGCTGCCCCAGCAAATTCCCGATGAAGCCTGGGAAGCCTACCACCGGCTGGTGGCACTGGGCTTTGACAGTCAGTTAGCAAAATAGGAGGGAAAATGATGAATTACTTAGGCGTTGAATATCAGATGGACCATCCCCCCAAGCTGGATCCCCAGTTTATCCCCTTCGGCGTTTGGAGCAAGGCTTACCTGAAGGGGGCGTCCAAGCCCCTGGCCATTGCTGTGGAGCGGGACAAGGGCCGGATCTCTGTCCATCATACCTATATCCACGGAACTCCTGAAATGGCCGAGGCGGACTACCGCTATGTGGAGCGCTATGTGAAGTTCCTTCTGTGGTCCACCGGCGGTTTCCGGGTGTCCATCTGCGGCTGCAGCGAGCTGGCACAGCGGCTGCAGAGGGCCTACACCCCCCAGGGGGAGCGGCATTTTGACTACACCTTCGTCAACCAGCTCTATGAGCGGGATCTGGAGATTCTGGACCTTAAGCTCGAAGAATGCCCCGCTGAAAATGAGGTGGCGGAGCCCATCGGCGGCTATCTGGACGGCTGCCGCATCGGCTTTGACGCCGGCGGATCGGACCGCAAGGTCTCTGCCGTGATCGATGGCGAGTGCGTTTATTCCGAGGAAGTGGTCTGGTTCCCCAAGCTCCAGGAGGATCCCGACTACCATTTCGGTCATATCGTGGAGGCGTTCAAGACTGCCGCTTCCAAGATGCCCCGTGTGGACGCCATCGGCGTTTCATCTGCCGGTACCTTTATCGGCAATGCCCCCATGGTGGCATCCCTGTTTATCAAGGTGCCCCGCAGCAACTGGGACAAGGTCAAGACCATCTATGACCGGGCTGCCGCCGAGATCGGCGATGTGCCCATCGTAGTCGCCAACGAC
>CAZHEG010000308.1:0-1737 GCA_964531435.1 uncultured Oscillospiraceae bacterium
GTCCAAGGTCCTGGCCATCGTGGTCACCAACACCGGCTCTGCCACCATCCAGTATGCCCAGGTGCAGCTGAGCGACGGCGTGACCACCGCCAACTTCACCATCTCCACCCTGCCCCCTGGAGAGACCCTGGTGGCCCTGGAAACCGGCCGCATGAGCTATGAGGAGGGTCAGCACCTGACCCAGATCACCGCCCAGAACATCGCCCGCTTCACCGAGGAGCCTACACTCTGTGAGGATAAGATCAAGCTCCAGGCTCTCAACGGCGTGGTGAACGTCACCAACATCTCTGGGGAGGACATCACCGGGGACGTGGTGATCTACTACAAGAATTATTCCGCGGATACCCTCTACGGCGGCATTACCTACCGGGTCACCATCTCCGGCGGCATCGCCGCGGGGGAGATCCGCCAGATCACCGCCAGCCATTTCACCGAATCCGGCACCCGCGTCATGTGGGTGACCGTTGGGTAAGCTTATGAAAAAATACTACTGCTTTGCCGGCGTGGCGCTGGAGCTGGAGCTTCCCGCGGAGCGGGCCAACACCGGGGAGCGCCACCTGGCTCCCTTTGGGGTGGACGGTGTGGAGGATCCCCACCGCTTCACCTTCACTGTTGTGGACGCGCTGACACCTCCTGCGGGGCGGTGTGTCGCCAATGAAGGCGGCTGCCGGGTCTATGAGGAGACGGACGGCAGCGTGCGTTACATCGGTTCGGTGCAGCAGTCCTGGGAACCGGCCTATCTGCGGGTGGCCCACCGGGGCAGGGAGCACCATGTCCAGCTGAAGGAAGGGAATTTTCCCGCCGGAATTGGCACCCACACCGTGCTGACCTGCCTGGCGGCGGAGCATCTTGTGGCTGAGGCGGGGGGATTTGTTTTCCATTCCTCCTACATCCACCGGGACGGGCGGGCGATTCTGTTCACGGCCCCCTCCGGCACCGGAAAATCCACCCAGGCCGCCCTGTGGGAGAAATACCGGGGCGCCGAGATCATCAACGGCGACCGCTCCGCGGTGCGGATCGTGGAGGGTGAGCCCTATGCCTGCGGCATCCCCTTTGCCGGCAGCTCTGAGTATTGTAAGAACCGGACCCTGCCGCTGCAGGCCATCGTTTACCTGAAGCAGGCCCCGGTGACGTCCATTCGCCGCCTGCGGGGCGCGGAGGCGTTCCGCCGGATCTGGGAGGGCTGCAGCGTCAACACCTGGGACCGGGAGGATTTAGCCGCGGTTTCGGAAACCGTACAGCGGGTGGTGATGACGGTGCCGGTCTATGAGCTGGCCTGCACCCCGGACGAGTCCGCAATAACCGCATTGGAAGGAGTTTTGCAGCCGTGAAACGCAGCAATACAGAACCCTATATTGCCACCTACCTGCATTCCAAGGGCCGCCGGCTGGGTCTGCCCATTGCGGGCAATTTTGAGCTGACCGGGCGGTGCAATTTCAGCTGCCCCATGTGCTATGTGCACCAGTCTGCCCAGCAGGTGGATGCCCTGGGCGGCGAGCTGACTGCCGGGCAATGGCTGGATATCGCCGCGGCGGCCCAGAAAAAGGGCATGATCTTCGTGCTTCTCACCGGTGGAGAGCCTTTGGTGCGGAAGGATTTCTTTGAGATCTATGACGGTATGAAGAAAATGGGCCTGATGATCTCCATCAATTCCAACGGCTCCATGCTGTCGGGGGAGAATTTGGAGCACTTCCTGAAGGATCCGCCCAACCGGTTCAACATCTCCCTTTATGGCGG
>CAZHEG010000309.1:0-1734 GCA_964531435.1 uncultured Oscillospiraceae bacterium
AGTTTCAGAGCATTCCGGGTTTTTTAGAGAAAAGCGCCGCATTTCTGCGGCGCTTTCCTATTCATCTTTTCTTTTTCTGTATCAGCAGCTCGATCAACGAAAACACAATAATAACAACTGCAGCCAATGCCAGTGCCCACCAAAGATATTCTGAGTACCAGATATCATATCGCTGCCCCTCAACATCGCCGGGATCATACCACCAACTCATGCTATGCATTTGTGCAACGATCAATGCCGATGGGATAATCAGTAGGTTTCTTATGCCGGGAATCAACAACTTTGCCCTATCTCCTTTTTGCCGAATCAAGAAGACAATAAAGGTTATTACATTCGCCAACAGGCAGGCAAGACCGATAAGAACAACCACGGTGTAGAGAAACGATGTCTCATGGGGATCATAGTCAAAATACGGAGCAATAACGAATAATACGCCTGCAATGAATGTCAGCATGACCTGCAGTATGGACATTTTCTTTCGTGCATTACCGATGGGTTCACTTGGCTTTTGAGGATACTCACCAGTTGTGATCCACGCCATATACGGGGTTCTCAGTTTTAAGTAAACAAGCATAAGGATCAAAACGATCCCACCGAAGAATACCGTAAAATAACTATACGGAGTAACAACGCTGTTTACATAGTCTGAGGCAACCAAAATAAGCGGCAAAGATAAAAGAATAACTGCAAAAATCACGAAGAACGCAATAAAAGACAGCGAGCCTAATGTGTTATGAAATTTGGATACCAAAGACTCATCTGCCATTTCAAACAGTTCATTATCGGTTTTAACATCCTTCGTTCTGCTCACTGCAAGAACAGCAATAACCAATGCACACGCCTCAAACAAGAGCATCACAGCGAAACCGATGACGGGACGGTAAAAACCGTAGGAGATCCCAAACATACAAACAAGTCCAACCACTGCGACGGCAAGTGAGATCCATATCAATGTTTTGAAGTTGGAAAGAGTTTTGTTTACGAGATTCCTAACCTGCTTTTCCACCCGTGGTTCTTTCTTTTCAGCGGGAGCTGCTTCAAAGATGCGTTCACCCTTCAGCAGTTCATCACAGGTTACGCCGAACATCTCCGCAAGAGCCGGAATAACAGATAGATCCGGGGCGCACTCATCACGCTCCCATCGGCTGACCGCTTTGTTGGATACGTTCAGACGGTCTGCAACATCCTGCTGCGTCATACCGTTTGCCTTTCTCAGAGCGGCGATAAATTGTCCAATCGAATTTTTTGCCATGTCAATGCCTCCTAACGAAGTTGATTTACAACCCCATTCTACAAAAACGGTATCAAAATAACAGCCCGCAAACCGAAAATCAGTCTCGCAAACTGAGAATATGGCCCAATTTCATCTTTATATTCCATTATAACATATAAAACGTGCAGAAAAAAGCCCCGACTTTTCAGTCGAGGCTTTGTGTTGGCATTTCCTGGCTTCCTGGGTAGGCCAACGTATTGTCCTGCCGTTAAATGACATGCCGGTGGCATGTCATAGGCAGAAAAAAGCCCCGACCTTTCAGTCGAGGCTTTGTGTTGGCATTACCTATCTTCCCGGGCAGTCACCCGCCAAGTATTGTCGGCGCAAATGAGCTTAACTTCTGTGTTCGGGATGGGAACAGGTGGACCCTCATCGCAATCAATACCAACTCGTATGGATGGGATGTAACCCATCTTTTATGATCAAAACCCTTCCGGGTTGTGATTTCTGGTGACCCATAC
>CAZHEG010000310.1:0-1716 GCA_964531435.1 uncultured Oscillospiraceae bacterium
CCTTGTCAATGCAGGG
Source organism: uncultured Oscillospiraceae bacterium (assembly GCA_964531435.1). GTDB lineage: Bacteria > Bacillota > Clostridia > Oscillospirales > Oscillospiraceae > Faecousia. Next base: position 17 of record CAZHEG010000310.1, read on the forward strand.
GCGGATATCATCCGCCAGCCGCACGCGCCAAAGAGATCCACGTCATTGCGAGGAGGGCGAATGCCCGACGCGGCAATCCCGTGGGTTGTTTGCGGTTACCACAAGCGTTGTCATCCCGAGCGAAGTCGAGGGATCTGCGCACTTATGGTCACATTTGCGGTAAAATTGGTGCCAGGATCCCTCGGCTCCCATTCGGTCGCTCGGGATGACAGCGTTGTTGAAAATTTGCAGCGGTGTAAAAATACGGTGTCATTGCGAGGAGCCGAAGGCAACGTGGCAATCTCCTGGTACCATCTATCCCACCGCACAGCACCTCCGGCGTTATACCGGGAAATTGCCACGCCAGTGTGCGCACTGGCTCGCAATGACGTGTTTTTTAGGGCTGCGCCCTACGGTATTACCTCAAGGGAGTAATTTGAACCACTTTGGAGAAGAGTAGCTATGTCAAATGTTGTGATTACCGGCGGAAGCCGGGGCATCGGCGCGGCGGCGGTGGAGCTGTTCGCGGCTGAAGGCCACAATGTCATATTCTTATATGAGAAGAACCACGCCGCCGCTGCCGCGGTGACGGAAAAGACCGGGGCCCGGGCCATCTGCTGCGATGTGGCAGACCGGGGGGCGGTGATGAACGCATTCCGGCAGATCGGGGACGTGGACATCCTGGTGTGCAACGCGGGAATTTCCATCTCCGGCCTGCTTGCGTCCATGGAGGAGCGGGACTGGGACCGGATCTTCGACGTGAACGTAAAGGGAATTTACAACTGCGTCAGCGGGGCGATGCCCGCGTTTCTGAAAAAGCAGGCGGGCTCGGTCGTCACTGTGTCCAGCATGTGGGGCCAGGTGGGCGCATCCTGCGAGGCGGCCTACTCCGCCACCAAGGGCGCCGTCATTGCCCTGACCAAGGCCCTGGCCAAGGAGCTGGGCCCCAGCGGCATCCGGGTCAACTGCGTGGCTCCCGGCGTGATCCTCACGGATATGTGCGCCGGCGTGGAGCCGGAGATCCTGGCGGAAATGGCGGGGGACGCCCCCGTGGGCCGCAACGGAACAGCCCAGGACGTGGCAAAGTCCATTGCGTACCTGGCACAGGCAGAATTCATCACCGGACACGTTCTCAGCGTCAACGGTGGATACGTTATTTAATAAGGAGAAATACACATGAAAATTGCGATCGGCTGTGACCATGGCGCGCTGGAGCTGAAGAACGCGGTGGCGGAGCACCTGACGGCTCTGGGCCACGAGGTGGCGGATTTCGGCACCTACACCCTTGCTTCCTGCGATTATCCCGATTTCGGCGAGAAGGCCGCCCGGGCGGTGGCCTCCGGTGAATGTGAGAAGGGCATCGTCATGTGCACCACCGGCATTGGCATCTCCATTGCCGCCAACAAGGTGGACGGCATCCGCTGCGCCCTGCTGCACGATGTTTGGTCCGCGAAAATGACCCGGGAGCACAACGATACCAATATGATGGCCCTGGGCGCTGCCGTTACCGGACAGATGCTGGCAATGCAGATCGTGGATACCTGGCTGGGAACGGAATTTTCCGGCGAAGCCAAGCACCAGCGCCGCATCGATAAGGTGATGGATCTGGAACGGAAATAAGGATAAAGCAGGGGCGCGTTGCATACGCGCCCTTGCTGCGTTTCACGCACGTCATTGCGAGGAGCCGCCCCAAAGGGCGGCGACGTGGCAATCCCGTGGAT
>CAZHEG010000311.1:0-1714 GCA_964531435.1 uncultured Oscillospiraceae bacterium
TGTCGATATTCTTATGCGCGCCGTTCCAATTTCCGGCAGGTGATCTTTCCCGGCTCCACGCTGAGCTGCCAGTCCGCCAGCTGCAGTGCTGCGGGGCGGTGGGTCACCGCGATGCAGGTCTTCCCCGGCAGCTCCCGGATCCGCCGCAGCACGGTCTCCTCCGTAGCAGCATCCAGGGCCGAGGTGCATTCATCCAGCAGCAGCACCGGCGCGTCCGCCAGGACCGCCCGGGCGATGGACAGCCGCTGGGCCTGGCCCTCGGAAAGTCCCAGGGCATTCTCCCCCAGCATGGTCTCCAAGCCCTCGGGAAGCTGGGATAAATACCCATCCATCCCGCTGACATACACCGCCCGGCGGATCTCTTCCTCGGATGCGTCCGGCTTCGTCAGCAGCAGATTATCCCGCAGTGTTCCGCTGAACAGCAGATTTCCCTGGGGCACATAGGCAAACAGGGAGCGCAGCTCCCGGCTGATGGGCACCTGGCCCGCATCCGTTTCCAGGTACAGCCGCCCCTCGTTGGCCCGGAACAGGCCAAGCAGCAGCTTCAGCACCGTGCTCTTTCCGATGCCGGAAGGCCCGGTGACCACGGTAAAGGACCCCGCGGGCAGGGAAAATTCACAGTTTTCCAGCACCTTGTCCCGCCCGTAGGAGAAGGACAGGCCCTCCGCCCGGATGGCAAGGAGCTTGCCGCATTCCACCGAGGGTTCTGCTTCTTTCTGTTCCCCTCTCCCGCAGATGGCCTCCAGCTCCATCAGCCGCTCACAGGCAGCCGTCAGGGCAATGTATTTGTTGATCACGCCGGACAGGCCCACAAAGGGCGTCTGCAGCTGGCTCACCAATTGGGTCACCGCCGTCAGCTCGCCAAAGCTCATGGTACCCTTCAGGAGACCCGCGGCGCACCACACCAGGGCCACAAACCCCGACGCGTAACCCAGGACACTGATGCAGGTATTGGCGGTGACGGTGATCATCCACCGCTTTTTCTGCAGTCCAAACCGCTGGGCCATCAGTGTATTGCCCCGGCGCTCCACCTCCTGCTCCACGCCCATGGCCTGGACCAGCGCCAGCTTTTCAAAGCTCTCCTGATAGAAGCCGGACACCCGGCCCTCCGCGGCGCTGACTTCCTTGTTCAGTCCCCGCAGGCGCTTCCGGGCGATGCCGGTAGAAATGCCCACCACCAGACCCAGCGCGGCCAGCACAGCCGTGAAAATGGGCTCCATGGCAAGGAGCACTGCCACCACAGCCACCAGCCTCGTGACCATGGAGGCCAGTCCGGGGAGCACATCCAGCAGTCCATCGTCCACCGCCCGGACGTCATTGTTCATCCGGTTCAGCAGCTCGCCGCTGTGGATCTCCGACACCGCGGCATAATCGCCCCGGAGGATCCGCCCAGAGAGGGTCTGCTTCCAGTCCCGGTCCAGCTGGGCGTTCAGCCAGGAATGGAGCCAGCGGTACACCGTCAGGCACAGGATCATGCCCAGGATGATGCAGCATTGGACCGCCGCCGCCCGCAGCAGCTCGGTCCTTACGCCGCCCACCGCCGCGTTGATGACCTCCTTGGTGCCGAGAGCGAAGGCCACCCCCAGCAGGGCGCTGCCCACATTGGCAGCGGTCATCACCAGCAGCGCCGGGACGCGCCGGCGGACCCGGCTCCAAAGCCAACCGAGGACACCGTTTTTCTTTTTCATAAGTACGAACATTCCTTTCACCGCGC
>CAZHEG010000312.1:0-1710 GCA_964531435.1 uncultured Oscillospiraceae bacterium
GTGCGCTGCCCTGACTGCGAGGTGACCCGCCGGATCATTGCCCTTTCCGGCGTTCCCATTGCCGCGCCCTCGGCCAATATTTCCGGCAAGCCCTCCACCACCACGGCGCAGCACGTCCTCCATGACCATGACGGACGGATCGACGCCATCGTAGACGGGGGAAGCTGCCGGGTAGGTGTGGAATCCACCATTGTGGATCTGACGGAGGAGCGGCCCCGGCTGCTGCGTCCCGGCGGGATCGGCCCCGAGGAGCTGCTGGAGGTTCTGGGGGATCTGGTGGTAGACAAGGCCGTCACCGCCCAGGTAGACAAGGATGCCGTGGTGAAGGCCCCGGGCATGAAATACCGCCACTACGCCCCCCAGGAGCCGGTGGTCATCGTTTCCGGCAGCCGGGAAAAGGCCGCCGTCTACATCCGATCCCATTTTGAGCCCGGCGACCGGGTCCTGTGCTTTGAGGAGGAGCTCCCCCTGTATGAAGGCTGCGCCCCTCTGTCCTACGGACGGGAATCCGATGTAAACACCCTCTCCGCCGGCCTGTTCGCAGCCCTGCGGGAGCTGGACGACCCCTCCATCCACCAGGTGTACGCCCGCTGCCCCGTTGGCGGCGGTGTGGCCTACGCGGTGCAGAACCGGCTGAAGAAGGCCGCCGCCTTCCACATCGTGGACGCGGAGGAAGAAGCATGATCATCGGAATCACCGGCGGCACCGGCTGCGGAAAGACCACCCTGCTGAGCGCCATCGAGGCGGCAGGCGGCCTGGTCCTGGACTGTGACGCCATTTACCACGGTCTGCTGCAGACCGACAAAAACCTGCTCGCCGCCATCGAAGCCCGGTTCCCCGGCACGGTGGAGGCGGGGCAGCTGCAGCGCAAAAAGCTGGGCGCCATCGTTTTCTCCGACCAGGCAGCCCTGCAGGATCTGAACCGCATCACCCACGCCGCGGTGAAGCAGGAGGTGCTGCGCCGCCTGGAAAGCGCGCCCGGCCTCGCTGCCATCGACGCCATTGGCCTGTTTGAGGGGGATCTTGCGGAGCTTTGCGATATCACCGTCGCCGTCACCGCCCCCACGGAGGACCGGGTGAAGCGGCTGATGGCCCGGGACGGCATCACCGAAGAATACGCCCGCAGCCGCATCGCGGCCCAGCATACGGAGGACTGGTTCCGGCAGCGGTGCAGCCATGTGCTGGTCAACGACGGCGATCTTGCCGCCTTCCGGCGCAAATGTCTTGCATTTTTGCGGGAGTTCGGTATAATGAGAACATAAATGCAGAGGAGGGACACGTTCCCTTCCCCTACGCCAATATAGAGGAGGTAATTACCATGACCAACGAAGAACTGCGCGACACCCTGCTGATGAAGCCCAAGAACGGCTACACCCGCATCACCGCCGAGCACAAGGCGGATATGGAAGCCTACTGCGCCGGCTACATGGCATTCATGGATGCCTGCAAGACCGAGCGTGAGGCCACCGCATGGGCCTCTGCCGAAGCTGAGAAGCGGGGCTTCAAGCCCGCCCACCCCGGCATGAGCGTCCAGCCCGGCGACAAGATCTACATGAACAACCGCGGCAAGTCCATCATCCTCGCCGTCGTGGGCACCGAGCCCCTGAGCAAGGGCAGCAACATCTGCGCTGCCCATGTGGACAGCCCCCGCACCGACCTGAAGCCCAATCCCCTGTACGAGGACTCCGAGATCGCCTACTTCAAGACCCA
>CAZHEG010000313.1:0-1709 GCA_964531435.1 uncultured Oscillospiraceae bacterium
CACCCACATTGCCGAAGATCTCCACGCCCAGGCCGGTGAAAATCTTCACCAGCTCGTTCATGGTCATCTCCACGCCCTTTTTGTAGGCGGCATCCTCGGTGGGCTGGTTCAGGGCCCGCTCCAGATTGTCGTAGACGGGCAGCAGCTTTGCCACCGCGTCTGCCTTGCCGTTGCCGTAGCTGGCTTCCTTTTCCTTCACGGTGCGCTTGCGGAAATTGTCGTACTCCGCAGCCAGCCGCAGGTGTGCCTCGTGCTCGGCGTTGTATTTTTCCTCCCAGGGATTGACCTCGACGGCTTCGGTGGTTTCTTCCTCCACTGCCTCGCCGACGATCTCCTCAATGGGCTCTGCATTCTTTTCCTTGTTTTTCTTTGCCACGTTGGTTCCTCCAGTTTATTCATCCTTCGCTTCCGGCAGCTGCGCCTGTTCGGGCTTTCCGAACATTTTGCTCAGGCTCTCCGCAAAGTAGCTGAGCCGGGCGGTGACCTTGGCGTAGTCCATTCTGGTGGGACCCACCACACCGATCATGCCCTGCAGGCCGTCGCCGATGTCAAATTTCGTCATGACCACCGAGGTGTCCTTCAGCTCCCGGGCCACAAGCTCGGGACCCACCAGAACCTTGGTTCCGTTTTCATTCTGCATAACAGCGGGCAGATTTTTCAGAGATTCCTCATCGATGGATTCCATCACCCGCTGGGCTTTATCCACATCCCGGTATTCCGGCAGGCCCAGAAGCCTGGACTGTCCGGCCACCACCAAATTGGTGGTTCCCTGTCTGCGCAGGGCATCGGTGGTGAATTCCACGATCACCGGCACCAGCGTCGCCGCCGGACCGGCGCTTCCCATGACCCGCTCCATCAGTCCCGCGGTGAATTCCTCGGCGGGCAGGTCGGTCATGGTGGCGTTGAGCAGAGCGGTCAGCAGCTTCAGCTCGCTTTCGCCCACATTCAGCGGCAGCTTGATCAGCTTATTGAGGACCTCCTCATTGCTGAGCATCACCACCGCGATGGTGCTGCCGGGGCCCGCCGCGATCAGCTCGAACCGCTTTACCGTGGCATTTCCCTGGCGGGAGGCCGCGGAGATGGCGGGAAGATCGGTGGCCTGGGATACCAGCCTTGCAACCTTTTCCACCATCTTGTCAACACGCTGCATCTTTTCCTCGATGGCCATGTTGATGGACTTGGCTTCGTCCATGCTCAGGCGGTAATCCGCCATCAGCTCATCCACATACAGCCGGTAGCCGGCGGCGGAAGGGACACGGCCCGCACTGGTGTGGGGCTGCTCCAGATAACCCATGGCAGTCAGCTCCGCCATTTCATTTCGGATGGTGGCAGAGGAATAACTGATGTCCGGCAGCTCCGCGATGGCCTTTGATCCCACAGGCTCGGCTGTCCGGATGTAAAGATCCACAATGCCGCGCAGCACCTTCTTCTTTCGCTCGGTGAGCTCCATGTTATTCCTCCCTTCTTTTTAGCACTCCACGTCTTTGAGTGCTAAGCACACTATACCAGAGAGTGCTAAAAAAGTCAATAGGAACAATTTTAAATTATTTTTGAACGATCCGGAAATATTATTCATAGATTGGAGTTTATTGCGCAGTTGGATCACGCACCAAACCCTTGCCCCCCGCATTTATGAGGGGGGTGCCCCAGTGAGAACACTGGGGCGGGGGGAGTCAAAAAACGCGGATTGGGGCGAACTCCCCCAGTCA
>CAZHEG010000314.1:0-1708 GCA_964531435.1 uncultured Oscillospiraceae bacterium
AAATTGGAGCCTTGCGTGCCACACAACAATGCAGGGGCGGATATCATCCGCCTGCTGCGCCGCCAAAAATATCCACGTCATTGCGAGGCCCTTTAGGGCCGTGGCAATCCCGCATGGCGGCGCAAATAAAGCTTCTCCCTGGGGAGAAGCTGTCACCGCAGGTGACTGATGAGGGGTAAATATGCTTCATTATGACCCCTCATCCGGCCCTTCGGGCCACCTTCCCCCCAGGGGGAAGGTTTTGGTGCGGCAATGACACCGTTTTTGGAAATTTGTCACTACGATATTCATAGAAAAGAGGAAGGACGCGTCATTTTGACGCGCCCTTTGGCATTTTATTTCACCGCGGCGGGAGTTTTCGCGGCGTAGGACAGGCCCTTGGGATAGAAGAAGCGCAGCTTCTTGTCGGAAATGCGCATCCGGGCCTCGGTTTCGGTGCGCAGCTCGCCGTCCAGCTGGAAGCTGGTGGGCTTGTCGCAGGTGATCTTCAGAGAGTCGGTGCGGAAATGCCGTACCAGCTGGGGCAGCTCCTTGAAGCGGCCGTCCTTGTACTTGCCGATCACACCGGGCACCTGCAGCCGGGAGACCTTCTTCACCAGCAGCACCTCCAGCAGTCCGTCGTCGGGCTCTGCCTCGGGCACGGGGTTGAAGCCGCCGCCGTAGAACCGGCCGTTGCAGACGCAGATCATGGTCTGCTCCGCGTCGATGGTCTCGCCGCCGATCTCGACCACATAGTGCTCCGAAATACCCCGGATCACGTTGACCACTGTGGAGGCAGCATAAGCCCAGAAGCCGTGGAGGAAGGGCAGCCGCTTGTAGTTGGAAACGTCCACGCCGATGCGGGCGTCCAGACCCACGGAGCAGATGTTCAGGGACAGGCTGCCGTTGCAGTCGATCAGGTCGAACATGGCCTCGTCGCAGTCCAGCAGCCGCTCCAGGTCGAAGAATGCCTTGGGCTCGTCGAAGATCTTCACGAAATCGTTGCCGCTGCCGCCGGAGAACACGGTGACGGCGGCGTTTTCCCAGCCCGCCGCGCCGGCCATGACCTCGTTCAGGGTACCGTCGCCGCCGCAGGCGTAGATGCGGTATTCCTTTCCGCTCTCGGCTGCCTCCCGGGCGATGCGGGTGCAGTCGCCGGGGCCGGCGGATACGGCGATGCGGTAGTCAAGACCACGGGGCTTGCAGTGCTTTTCGATTTCCTGTGTGTATTCCGCGGTGCGGTCATGGCTGCCTGCCGCCGGATTGATGATGAACAGATGGGTCATGTATCTCTCTCCCATATTGTTTTTTATTTTTGGTATTATCGATCTTATTTGATCGCAGGGGTGTGGAAAATACGGTGTCATTGCCGCACCAAAACCTTCCCCCTGGGGGGAAGGTGGCCCGAAGGGCCGGATGAGGGGTCATAATGAAGCATATTTACCCCTCATCAGTCACCTGCGGTGACAGCTTCTCCCCAGAAAGAAGCTTTATTTGCGCCGCGCTGCCAGACAGGCGGAGCATATCCGCCCCTTGCTGTATGTCACATTGGTGCGATAAACCCCAATTTACCCTTTCTTTCGCTGATGATCGGTATACATATAGTAATCGCACTTGATCATGCCGTTATAGAGCTTCCGCTTTTTATCCGCCCGCCGGCCGAAATAGTGCTCAAATTCCGGCTCGGAGGTGATGATATATTTCTTCCAGCCGTCGGCGTACTTCACGT